>JADLDX010000315.1 GCA_020846515.1 Pirellulaceae bacterium | reverse complement strand
GAATCTGCTGTTTGGTTTGCTCAACAGTTTCTTGCGATGGAGTTGAGGACATACGTACCTTACCGCTGGGGTTATCCGAGGAAATCCGCGACTGCAAGTTGTCAAGGTAAGCGCCCGCCTGCTCGAAACAAGCCACTCGGCCAACGCCGCTATGGATTTCTGACAATCCAGTGCCCGACAAGTGACGGTTATACCAATTCCGCTGTCTCCACCGCTGCGCTGATCTGGCCAAGTCTGGGGTGTTGGACGCCTCGCCAAGTGCGAAGTTCCCAGAGTTTATTGCCAAAAGTCTTTCCGAAGAAATTCTGCGCCGCGGTCTCGACAACCAGGCATGTTCGTACGTAGAGTATAAACATCCGGCCAAGCGTTTGAAAATATCCGCCAACGAAGTTTAGGCAGAATTTTCCGACTTGGAACTTACTGCCTTGAGCGGCATCGAACTGGCAATCGACTCCAGGCAGGACACTGATATGAGTACCGACACGCTACAACATGCCTTGCAGGATTTACCCAACAATTCTGCTGGACCTACTAGTGCACAAATCAAGAAGCTGGCCGCGTTGATCGATGGCGATCAACCGTTGCAGCCGTTTCTGGAGCAGTTAGTGCCCCAGTTGTGCGAAATGTTTTCAGCCATGGCTGGTGTAGCCTGGTTGAGAGCCCACGCCACCGGTGGGGCAATCTTTGGCGTGCCTTATCAAATGGATCGCGTCATCCATTCGACGCTCGACCAAAAGAAACACGAAAAACTGGTGCAATTGGCCTGGCAGCAACGCCAACCTATGTTGGCCGAACCGCAGACCGGGACCGGACGCAAAGCGACCGCTACCAGCAGTCCTACCAGTCACGCACTTCTATTCGGACCGGTCATGCACTTTGGTGACCCCATCGCCTTGATCGAGTTGGTGTTGCAAGACCAATCGCACCCCTTGGCGGCTGAGCAAAAGAAAATGTTCTTGCGCAGCATCCAGTTGATTGGTGAACGAGTTCATGGCGGTTTGCGCCAACGCATGACTTTGCCAGCCGCTTCGATTGGGCAGGCTGTCGAGCAGGTGCGTGAACTGAGCGAAGAGATCGGTGTTCTCCAGCAGCAGATTCGACGGGCCATCGAACAACGCATCCAGCAGTTTCATGGTTGGGCCTTTGGTTCTCTTGAGGAGAATCAGCGGTTTGCCAAAATGCTCCACCAGTTACTGGACAATCACGGCCTGCGCGTGGCTTGCGCCGAGTGCGGGCATCCCTCAATTCTCCGCTGCCTGCGCGCGGGTAATGCTAAGCACGGTGTCTTCGTATACGATCATTATCTCGACACCGGACGAACCTTCCATGGCGGTCCCACCACTGTCCCGCTCTTGCGCGTCGTCAATAAACCGATCCGCCGCACGGCCGGCGAATAGTGGCTTCATCCCGTATTGGACCTGTTTGCAGCTATCGAGTTGTGTCTTGTCAGAGATTTTTAGGTAGCCACCGCTACCAAGCGGTGGATTTCGCCTCCAGACGAGTCCACCGTCTGGCGACGGTGGCTACCCAGCCGCGGGTGCATCGGTGAATATTACGCAGCGAATCAAAAAAATCAGTCTACCCAACTGCTGAACTCAACTTATGACTCACACCCGCCTCCAGCGCCAGCAATCTCTCTTCCCCAACGGTATACCCAAGCTGTGGTGTCCGACCTTGACTCACTTTGCCGGCGCACGGCAATTTGATGTTCCGCGCATTGAGCATCATTTGCGCTCTCTGGCTCCTATCGTTCATGGAATCTTGGTTCCAGGTTCCACGGGCGAAGGCTGGGAGATGTCGGATGAAGAGATCGCGCGGCTATTAAAAATCGTGCTGCCGATTGCGGAAGATTGCGGCGTGCGCGTGCTGATTGGCATTTTAAAAACACAAACGGGCGATGTCTTGGCGGCCATCGATGCATTGGCATCGCAGATCGGACATCCTGCGTGCGTGGGCATTACTGTTTGCCCCGCGGAAGGTAGCCATTTAACGCAAGATCAACTGCTCGGCGGCCTGCGTAGTGTGCTGTCGCTGGACATTCCCACGGCTATCTATCAACTGCCGCAAGTAACGCAGAATGAGATGTCCGCCGGCACTGTGGCCGCACTCGCATCGGAGTTTCCGAACTTCATTCTTTTCAAGGATACAAGTGGTGAGGATCGAGTTGCCCAATCGGGCGCTGATCTGCAAGGCGTATTCATGGTGCGTGGATCGGAGCGGGGGGGGTATGCGCAGTGGCTTCGCTCAGCCGGGGGAGCTTACGATGGCTTTTTGCTGAGCACCGCCAACTGTTTTGCCATGCAACTGCAGCAAATCATCGACGCCTGTGAGGCCGGTCAACAGGCTGCTGCGCAACATATTTCCGCCGACCTGGCTCAAGCGGTTTCCGCCGCCTTTGCGATCGCCGAAAAGTTTTCAGTTGGCAACGCGTTCACCAATGCCAACAAGCTGATCAACCACTTGCAATTTCATGGTCAGGCCTACCGACAGGCCGCAGCGCCCATTCTTTACAGCGGCGCTACGCTGCCGATGGAGTTCATTGAGTCCATCGCGGCCATTGAACAATTAAAGCCCCATTTGCCCAGTTAGGCAGCGCGACGTCTGACATCCAGTCGACTGCGCACTCGCGCATCGGACACCAAGGGGATGGGTTGGCGTGCCAGTGATGCGTCATTGGGCTGATTCAGCGCTACGCCGACCAGGTGACCGCCGAAGGCTTGCGAAAGTTTGAGTACGCGCTGCAAAGGTTGTTGCACACCGTACTGAGCCAGGCAATCGATTTGGCCTTCGATTTCTGGGTCTTGAAGATGCATAGTCGGCGGCGCGAATCCATCGCGCATGGCTAATGTCGCCAGAGCCAATTCGATACTGCCGGCCGCATTAATAAGATGACCTAACACGGCTTTGTTGCTACTGGCGATCACTTGATCTGCGTCGCTACCCAGCGCCGCGCGGATCGCTCGCAACTCACTAAAATCATTTTGCTTGGTGCCCGTGCCGTGAGCGTTGATATACTGCGGTGGTTCCTGCCAGCCCGCCTTGCGGACCGTGCGACGAATAAGTTGTTCAAGTGTTGCGCAGTCGTCCTCGAGGCTGGTTACATGATGGGCCTGGCATAACATCTGGCCAGCAGCGATCTCGGCGTAGATCTTTGCTCCACGCGCTTTGGCGTGCGAGCGACGTTCCAGGACCATTAGTCCGGCACCTTCACCCATGACAAACCCGGTACGGCCGCGGTCGAAAGGTCGACAGGCTTCGGCAGGATTGTCGCCTTCGGCCAACACGCCCATGCGATAGAAAGAGGTCAAGATAATTTCGGTGACCGCATCGGCCGCTCCCGCCAACGCCATATCCGCTTGATCTTCTTCGATCATCCGCGCGGCGGCCAGTAAACTCACGACGCCGCTGGCGCAGGCCGTGGCATAGCACAATCGCGGTCCGTAAAGACCAAAGTGTCCGGCCACCGAATCGCTGATGGAACTGGGTAAAAATTCTTTATGCCAGGCATGCTCCAGCAAGCTTGGGTCTGCTACGCGTTGATCTTGATCAAGATACAAATATCCGATGTCGCCAAATTGGGCTGCCACGCTGCATGCGAATCGCCCGCGATCGACGCGCCGCCAATCAATATCGGCATCATCCAAGGCCTCAGCCGCGGCGGTGCGACACATGCGAATCGACTTGAGCGATCGGCTTCCGGGTGGTTCGGCGGGCAACCAGTCAGCCATAGCGCACGGGATGCGCAGCGCCCCAATCTGATCGCTCGCTCGCGTCAGTCGGACTCCGCTCCGTCCCCTTTGGATGGCTTGCCATACCTCTTCTCGATGCGAACCCAAACTGGCAGCGATGCCGACGCCAGATATGACCACTGGGTCAGCCTTCGAGGCCGATACTTTCGAATCCATGCGAAGTAGTTGAGGCTCTGACACGGGTGAAAACGTCAGTCGGTTAATGAGTCTCGCCGGCCTAATGCTGGCATTGGGCGTAAAAAGTGTTTTGTCGATTGAGTGGTTTCATAGTGGATTTGGTAGTGCAACGTCAAGCAAGATTGACGATAACTTAGAAGGTGCAGCCCAAGAAAATTTCGTTTCAGGAAAATCGTGCCGCAAGTGAGCGGTTCGGCGAGACGATTTACCGACTCGTCGCCCCGACGCTAGCGGACTCCTGCCAAGGAGGTTGCCGTGCGTCGTTTTCAAATGTTCCATTCTTTCAGCAGTGCCTCTGCTCTGCTACCGCTAGTGTTGTTGAGCTTCAGTAACCATAGTCAAGCTCAACCAGCGCCAGCGAATGCTTTAGCGCCCAGCGCCAATCTGGCTGGTCGAGAATCATCTCAAACGGCACGGCCCATCAAGCCGGTCCAGTACGTCCAACCCGTGTTGCCAGGCGACATTGCGGAACTGGAGATTGCGTTGGGGCGACTGCGACTGGCCGGCGATCGCTTTCGCATTATTCGCAAGCACGATCAGTTTGGTGATGATAGTCCGGTTGCCGCTGGCGCCACCGCACAGTCCAACGACGTTGCAGCAGCGCCCAGTCGAGTTGATCCATCGGTCAGCACGGCAGACGTGAAACTGCGGCCGGGGCAACGATCCCTACAGGTCTCGATGGCCGACGGGCGTCCAACGTTACGGCTGAGCTACTCGGATCAACAAGAGAAATGGACTTTGAATTTAGACGCTACGATTGGGGCTGAGTGGACGCGAGAATGGACTGTGGCAGATCGGCCGGTAAAAGTCGATTATAAGCAACCACCACATCAACCGATTGCCATCGTCATCACCGGGGCAGCCACCCAGCCGCAGAAGATTACCGGCTGTTCGCTATGGCATTTGACCGAACAGAACTCGCTCGAGTTCAACACGTATATCTTGCCTGCGTTGGTTCGACTGAATCCGACATGGGACTTACCGCAAGCTTTAGCTAGTGCGAAACGCTTGCGCGCCCAATGTGGACTCAATGAACTGGCGTCATGCCAGCGGGAATTGGCTCAACTGATAGCTGACTTGGAATCAAGCGAACATGGAGTCCGGTCGGCTGCCAAGCAGAAGATGCGTGACTTAGGTCTCGCCAGCCAAATCCCGTTGGAGCAGTTGCGTCGCGGTCAGTTGTCTATCGAGCAACGCTCGACCATCGACGAAATGCTGGCCGCCCTCGAACCGCGATCAGCCGATACCCCTACCCGCCTGGCCTACTGGCTCTCCGGCGACCCGAACTGGCGCTAACTCTGCTGCTGCTGCTGCTGCTGCTGCTGCGCAGCAGCGAACTAACCCTCTTGCTGCGTAGCAGCGGGAGGGTCGACTGGCGTCAGCTCAGTCGGGGAGGGTGCCTCCCGTGCTAACCCAAGCCTGAAGCATTTCGCTGTTGACTCGTCTCTACGGTGCACGCACCCTCCCCGAAAAACTACGCTAAACGCGTGTTTTTCGACCCTCCCGGGCGCTGCGCTGGGAGGGTTAGTTCTGCTGCTGCTGCTGCGCAGCAGGGAACTAACCCTCTTGCTGCGTAGCAGCGGGAGGGTCGACTGGCGTCAGCTCAGTCGGGGAGGGTGCCTCCCGTGCTAACCCAAGCCTGAAGTATTTCGCTGCGGACTCGTTTGTGCGGCGCACGCACCCTCCCCGAAAAAACAGGCTTATGCGCCTGTTTTTCCGACCCTCCCAGAGGAGGGTTAGTGGTGACTTCGCACAGAATTCCTTATGCTTAAGCGATTCACGCTCTCAAGAGATCAATTGCTAATCGTGCATGCACCTGTTTATCAAGCTTGGATCGATGTCGGCGGTACCTTTACCGATTGTTATGTGGTCGACGATTGCGATGTGAGCCATCGGCGACGCATCAAAGTCCTGAGCACCGGCCTGGTTCCGGTGTCACGACTGGCCGTCAGCGAACAACGGTCGTTCATAGCGCCCGAACTAACTCTGGATGCGCCTGGGTTTTGGAACGGAGCATTGCTGCGCTGTTACGACGACCAGCGAAAATCACTCGGTACCATTCCAGTATCGGACTTTGACCCGTTGTCAGCCGATGGACCCAAACTGACATTAGCGGCGGCCGTAGATCAGCGGGCGACGGGCTTCGAGCTGGACGCTGGTTTGGAAGCGCCGGTCCTGGCCGTGCGCCGACTACTGGGTTGCGCTCTCAGTCAACCATTACCGCGGCTCAGGGTGCGTATGGGTACGACGCGCGGTACCAATGCCCTGCTGACGCGTCGCGGCGCTGCGGTCGCGCTGGCTATAACAGCTTCCTTGGAAGATCTACTGCTAATCGGCGATCAAACGCGTCCGAATTTGTTTGATCTGGCGATCCGTCGCGATGATCAATTGACGAAGCTAGTGCTACCGATCGTCCAGCGGCACGATGCTCAAGGCCAGGTGATTCAGGAGCTGAACGAACAAGACGCTCGACAGGCACTCTTACAAGCTCGTCAATCAGGTTGCGAATCTCTGGCCATTTGTTTGATGCACAGTTATCGCAACCCAGAGCATGAGCTACGCCTGGAAGCCTTGGCCCGTGAGGTCGGCTTTGACCACATCAGTCGCTCCAGTTCCCTTGCGCCGCTCATCGAAATTGTGGCCAGAGCGCGCACGACCGTGGTCGATGCCTACTTGGGCCCCATTGTGCGCAGCTACCTTCAACGATTGGCCGAACAATTTGGTGGTGCGCAGCATGTGCATTTGCAAGTTATGACCAGTTCGGGTGGACTGGTGGACTGGTCGGAGATGGCTGGTAAAGACAGTATTCTGTCGGGACCAGCCGGTGGTGTGGTTGCGCTCCGCGCGATGGCCCAGTCTACCGGCCGACCGTACTTGATCGGTCTAGATATGGGTGGTACTAGTACCGATACGTGTCGTACTGCACCCGATCAAGGTTTGGAGTATGAATCTACCAAAGCAGGTGTGCGCATCCTGACCCCAACCTTGCCCATTGAAACCGTCGCCTCTGGCGGCGGATCGGTATGTTGGTTTGATGGTGTTAGCCTGCGTGTTGGTCCGCAAAGTGCCGGTGCCATGCCTGGCCCGGCTTGTTATGGTCGCGGTGGACCATTGACGATCACGGATTTGAATGCATTTCTAGGCAGACTGCCCGCCGCGCAATTTCCCTTTCCACTCGACTTGGATGCAACTGCCCAGCGATTGAGAGAGCTCAACGAACAATTGCTGCGCGCGAATGTTCACTTTGCGTCGCTCGAACTGTTGGCCGACGGTCTTCGGGCCATCGCCGCGCAGCAGATGGCCGAGGCGGTGCGCACGATTTCTATTGCTCAAGGCGCAGATCCCAGGCAGCATGCGCTGGTGGGCTTTGGTGGCGCCGCTGGCCAACACATCTGTGAGATCGCGGATCTCTTGGGTATCGATTCCATTCTTGATACGCAAGAGGCTGGATTGTTGAGTGCCCTTGGTATGGGTTTGGCCGCTGAACGCCGTGATGCCGCTTTGCCAGTCTATCAACCATTGGATGAAGTGGATTTCGAGCGTCTTCGTGATCAAGCTTCGCAACGGCTCGTCGAACTAGCCCAAGGTTGGGAACTGGATAAGCCTGTTGCTTCGTCGAACCAAATAGAAGAAGAGGTCACACTAGAGCTGCGCTATCAGGGCACGGATACGGCGCTGGCCGTGGTATGGCCCGTGCAAAGCAGTGGTAACCAACTCACCACTGCGTTTCACGAATTGCATCGACAACGATTTGGCTATGCGCGTCCGCATCGAGCCATAGAGGTCGTCTCCGTGAGATTGCAGATAACGAGTCAGGCCACGGCCGGCTAGCCATTGTCGATCTGGCCAACTGAAGAACAGACTCGCCAGCTGCAATTGTCCGGCACGCAATCTTTGTGGCTGGCGGGGCGATGGCAACCAGTGGTCCATTGTCCACGGAATGAACTGACCAGTGGCAACCGATTGGCGGGGCCAGCCGTAGTGCTCAGCCCAGGTTCAACTCTGGTCGTCTCCTCAGGTTGGCAAGCCGTGGCCGCGTCCGACGGAACTCTACTCCTGGAACGCGACCAGCCATCCGCCGAAGGGCTAGCCCATACGGATTCGGTCACAACGTCGATCGAGAATTCGTCAACGACCGATCCGGTTTCTGAAGCAGTCTTTGCTCAACGACTAGCGGCCATAGCCACGCAGATGGGTTTGGTGTTGCAGCAAACGGCGCTGAGCGTCAATGTCAAGCAACGCCGCGATTTTAGTTGTGCCATCTTTGATCGATATGGTCGGATGTTGGCCAGCGCGCCTCATGTACCTGTTCACTTGGGAGCCATGGGTGCGACGGTGCGGGCTGCCATGGCGCAATATCCCGCTCTTTCACCAGGCGACTGTGTGGTGACGAACAATCCCTACGCTGGTGGTTCTCACCTTCCCGATATCACAGTGATCAGTGGTATCTTCGAACCTGGCCGAAGCAGTCCTTCCTTATTCGTGGCCAATCGAGCGCATCATGCGGACATTGGCGGCATAGCACCGGGCAGTATGTGTGTCAGCGCGACGCGACTAGGCGATGAAGGTGCGATCATCGGGATGCTCCGCATGGACAGTGCT
>JADLDX010000314.1 GCA_020846515.1 Pirellulaceae bacterium | reverse complement strand
CCGCCTGCCTGAATGCTTAAACTACACCTCCCGCATTGAAACCACCCTGTCCATTCTTACCGTTGAGGAACAAGCATGTCTCGACCTATTTGGCTTACATTACTCCTACTGATCAGCAGCCAGGCACTTCCGTTGCGGGCCGATGATCCGCCAAAGGGATTTCGGGCGATTTTCAACGGTCAAGATCTAACCGGCTGGTATGGCTGGAATCCACACTCGACGGCCAAATTGACTGGCGAAAAGAAAGAAGAAAATCTCAAGAAACAACGCGCCGAGTTTGCGGACCATTGGGAAGTCGAAAAGGGCGAGTTGGTCAACGTGGGCACTGGTCCTTACGCCACTACCGAAGAAGAGTTCGGCGATATGGAACTGTTGATCGAGTACAAGACCGTGGCTGGTGCCGATAGTGGCATCTACTTGCGAGGTAATCCGCAAGTTCAAATCTGGGACAAGAACCAACGCTACGATCTCAAGAACCCCAATCGCAAACCGCACCAAGGCTCAGGTGGGCTGTTCAACAACACACCCGGCAAACTTGGCCGCGATCCGCTCATGCTGGCCGATAAGCCGTTTGGCCAGTGGAATCAATTACGCATTCGCCAAATCGGTGACCGTACCTGGGTGACACTTAATACGCGCGTCGTGGTCGACGGCGCGATCATGGAGAACTACAACGATCGTTCCCAAACGCTGCCTGCCAAGGGTCCCATTCACTTGCAAACACATGGTGGCGAGATTCGCTGGCGAAACATCTTCGTGCGCGAGATCAAGCCGCAAGAAGCCAAACGAGTGCTTGAGCAATTCAAGCCCACACCTGATCCCACACACTACGATGTCTCGTATGGCCCCCATCCCAAGCAAGTCCTGCATTTCTGGAAAGCCGAATCGGATAAACCGACACCCATGTTATTGTTTGTGCATGGTGGTGGGTGGCAAAACGGTGGTCGCATGGCCGGCTTGACCAACATGCTACCCAAGCTATTAAGCCAAGGCGTGTCCGTCGCGTCGGTCGAATATCGCTTTATCGCCGAGGCAACAGCCGATGGTGTTTCGCCTCCAGTAAAAGGGCCACTGCACGACGCGGCTCGAGCACTGCAGTTTGTGCGATCGAAAAGCGCGGAATGGAACATCGACAAGAGCAAGATCGCCGCTAGCGGTGGCTCAGCCGGCGCTTGCACATCATTGTGGTTGGCCTTCCACCCAGATATGGCTGATCCAAACAGCAGTGACCCAGTTGCCCGCGAATCGACTCGCTTGCTATGCGCTGCTGTTACGGGTGCCCAAACCACGCTTGATCCAAAGCAGATGAAGGACTGGACTCCGAACAGTAAATACGGCGGTCATGCCTTCGGCTTTGCCGGCGACCCATCCAAGAACCTTTCGCAGTTTGACGAGTTCCTAAGCAAGCGCGAAACGATATTGCCATGGATTGCTGAATATTCACCGTACGCTCTGGTCGGTTCGGATGATCCTTCCGTCTATCTCTACTACAACGCTCCACCAGCGCTGGGCAAAGAGCAAAAAGATCCGACCCACACCTCAAATTTCGGCGTCAAGCTACAGGAACAGTGCCGATCGGCAGGTGTGGCTTGTGAGCTGTATTATCCAGACGCACCCCACGTGGACCATAAATCAGTTGAGGAGTATCTGCTGGCCAAGCTTGTCGGAAAACCATAACCAACCCCACCAGGATTACACACCGCATGGATGACTTCTTAAGTGAAAATTTGTGTCATGACCCGATTCACGGTTACATTGCCTTCGTGGCTCCACGGGGGCATGCTAGCCGCGAGATTTGCGAGCGACACATTGTTGATCATCCATGGGTGCAGCGCATGCGGCAAATTCGCCAATTGCAAACAGCCTGGTGGGTGTTTCCGACTGCCGAGCACACTCGCTTCCAACACATTTTAGGCGTGATGCATCTGGCCAGCCGCGCGCTGAGTCGATTGTATCCATCACTTTGTCAAGCGGATCCGCATACGCCACCGTTGCCGTATGTGGATTCGCTGATGCGCATGGCCGGTCTGTTGCACGACGTGGGGCATGGACCGTTTGGGCATTTTTTCGATGCGCACTTCTTACGCCATTTCCAGTTAACACATGAGATTCTGGGCGCTCTGATTATTCGGGAGCAACTGGGCGACTGGTTATGCCAACTCCGGCGTTCACCGGCCGGACCTCTACAAGCCGGCGTCACATTGGACCCGCAACAAATTGCATGGCTCATCCAACGACCCGTTGGAGCGGGCTCCTCTGATTCCGCCGGTCCAGCGAGCGAGCGGCCTGGCGTTCAACCGCCGTGGATGCATTTACTGCGCAGTTTGTTTTGCGGTATCTACACGATCGACAATATGGACTTTGTGCTGCGCGATGCGTATATGACTGGGCTAAATCCCCGCGCCTTCGATTTGCAACGCATATTGCACTACAGCTTTTTTACAGCGGATGGTCTGACGATTCATGACCGCGGTATGCCGGCCCTGATTCATTTTCTGTCCATGAAAGCGGAATTGTTTCGCAGCGTCTATTTCCATCGCACTGTCAGAGCCATCGATTTAGAGTTAGCGGACCTGTTTCGCGACAGCCGAAACTATTTGTTTCCGGGTGATCCGCGCGAGCATCTGACTGAGTATTTAGAGTTAACCGAGTTTTCCCTATTGACTGATGTCAAGCGTTGGCGACGCAGTCAGACGACCGAACTGCAAAAGTTGGGCGAGCGCTGGAACGAATGGCTCGAACGACGTGTACCTTGGGTCATGGTTTGTCAACGATCGCTCAGCTTTACGGAGGATCAAGCTGAGGCCAGCAGCATCTTTGCCAGCCCGCGCGTCTTGGCAGAAGTCCTGCGCGAACGTTTGCCACCAGATCTACAAGATCTGCCCTTCCGCGTCGATTTGGCGCGTCATATTCATCGACCGCATACCAGCGGGGCAACCGCTGGTCTAAACTTCTACTTCGATTCCTCCAGCGGTTG
>JADLDX010000313.1 GCA_020846515.1 Pirellulaceae bacterium | reverse complement strand
GATCGCCACTGATATTGAATCGTACCTGGCCCAGCATGAGCGCAAAGAACTGCTGCGATTTATTACGTGTGGCAGCGTCGATGACGGCAAGAGCACTCTCATCGGACGGCTGCTATACGATTCGAAAATGCTGTACGAGGACCAGTTAGCCCAACTGGAATCCGAATCCAAAACCCATGGAACTGTGGGCGGCGCGTTTGATCCGGCTCTGGTCACCGACGGTTTAAAGGCGGAGCGCGAACAGGGCATTACGATTGATGTGGCCTATCGCTACTTCTCCACGGCAAAGCGCAAGTTCATCATCGCCGATACACCTGGCCATGAGCAATACACGCGCAACATGGCCACTGGCGCTTCGACCGCGGACCTGGCCGTAATCTTGATCGACGCTCGTTACGGAGTCCTCACGCAAACGCGCCGACATAGCTTCATCGTTTCCCTACTGGGCATTCGTCACGTAGTGGTCACGATCAACAAGATGGATCTGGTCAATTTTAGCCAGGAACGTTTTGAGCAGATCTGCAACGACTATCGCGACTTCGCCGTGCGACTGGATCTGCCCGATTTGCACTTCATCCCCATCTCCGCGCTCAACGGCGATAACGTGGTTGATCCCAGTGCCAACATGCCTTGGTATCAGGGCAGCACTTTGATGAGTTTTCTGGAAAGCGTGTACATCGGTTCCGACCGCAACTTGCAAGACTTCCGTTTTCCCGTTCAGTATGTGAATCGTCCGAATTTGGATTTCCGCGGTTTCTGTGGCACGGTCGCTTCGGGCATCATTCGCCAGGGCGACGAGGTGATGGTCCTGCCGTCGCGACGCACGACGCGTATCAAGCAAATCGTAACTTTTGACGGTGAACAGACCGAGGCGTTTGCACCCCAATCGGTTACGCTGACCTTGACAGACGAAGTCGATTGCTCGCGCGGCGACATGTTGGTTCGGCCCGGCAACGTGCCCAAAGTCAGTCACGACTTTGATGCGATGCTGGTCTGGATGAGCAGTGAAGCGATGGTGCCAGGCAAGTCGTACTTGTTCAAGCAAACGACGTTGGTAACAACCGGTCAGATTGAGTCGCTGCGTTATCGCGTGGATGTGAATACCCTCCACAGCTCGCCAGCACCCGATCTGCAACTCAATGAAATCGGACGTTGCACGATAACGCTCAGTCAACCGATCTTCTACGATGCGTACCGTCGCAGCCGGTATACCGGTGCATTCATCATCGTGGATCGCATCTCGAACGTCACCGTTGGTGCGGGCATGATCATGGACCGCGAATTACCGGCCCATGCCAAGACCGCAGCGTGGGAACTGAACACGGCCGTCTCAGCCGGTAGCGAGACCAGTGGCGTAAAAGTCGTCACGACTGCCGAACGTGAAGCACGCTTTGGCCAGAAACCTGTTACCCTGTTGCTGACCGGTTTAAGTGGCAGCGGCAAATCAACACTGGCGCGCGGTGTCGAACGAGCGCTGTTTGATATGGGTCGCACCTCGTTTGTCATGGATGGCGAAACACTGCGCAGTGGCGTCAGCAATGACTTGGGTTACTCAGTACCCGAACGCGCTGAGAACTTGCGACGATCCACCCACATCGCACGCATGCTCAACGACAGCGGCCTGATTTGCTTGATGGCCATGGTGGCGCCCGACGATGCGACGCGTGGTCGAGCCGGTGAGGTGATTGGCGAGGAGCGCTTCATTGTCGTTTACTGCGACGCCCCACTGGAGGTTTGCCAGCAACGGGACCCCAGCGGCAAACAAGATGAACTGAACTACCAACCGCCTTCGAATCCCGATTTGCATCTTAATACGGCCGACCAATCCATTGAAGAAAATGTGGCCCTGATCCTGGATTTCCTGCGTCAACGCAAAATCGTTCGCTGAATACTCTGAGCTCACGGATAACTCTGAGCTCAGTGTGATGCTGAGCTCACTGTGATTCAGGGCGTCGATCATGAGTCGGGCTAAACCGTACGCTAGCGCTAGCGGCTGATTAGAAGCGGAACGGCGCAAGCCGTCCGGTACCCGATTAGAAGCGGAACGGCGCGAGCCGTCCGGTACCCGACGTTGATTTGCTAGGAAACTCACCGTACGGCTTGCGCCGTTACGCTACAAATCAAAGAAAAGTGACTGCTGCTAACGCGTTAGCCCACGGTTGTCGGCCCATGTTATGATCGACGCAGATTCAGAGACTTGAGACCCCAAAAATTGTGAAACGAGCGAAACGGTGTTGCTGCCATGGTCACCGCAGGAATATCAATTAATCGACTTCGGTAGCGGTCGCAAACTCGAACGCTTCGGCAGCGTGGTTCTCAATCGGCCGTCACCGGCGGCCCTTGGCTGCCGACCGGCTTGTCCCAGCCAGTGGTTGTTGGCCAATGTCATTCTGGATCAATCGGGCACGTCCAATCGCTCGGCCGGTGCGGAACAACTGCCGGACGATTGGCGAGTGCATTTCGATGGCGTTACCTTTCAATTGCGATTAACTCCCTACGGCCACGTCGGTTTGTTTCCAGAGCATGCCGCGCAGTGGCAGTGGTTGATCGACTATGGATCTCGTCTGGCCCCTGCGCAACCCAAACGCTTACTGAACCTATTTGCGTACACAGGCGCGGCCACATTGGTCTTGGCCAGGCACCAGTGGCAGGTCACGCATGTCGACTCTTCGGCGCCAGCGGTAGCTTGGGCCAGGCACAATGCGCTGCTCAGTGGTCTCCAATCCGCCCCGGTGCGTTGGTTAATTGAAGACGCGCGACGCTTTGCCGCGCGCGAGCTGAGACGTGGTCGGCAGTATGATGCCATCTTGCTGGATCCACCAACCTATGGTCACGGTCCTCAGGGCAAGGCCTGGCAAATCGAACGTGACTTGCCTGAACTGCTTGAGATTTGCAGCCAGTTGCTGGCCGCTGAGGGGGCGTTGATCGTCACTGGGCATTCCGATCCACCCAGCACTACCGCTTTGCAAATCGAGCAATTGCGAAAACAGTTCGGTCACCTACAAACGCGTAACCAGTTCGGCCGCACACAACTGATCGACCTGCAGCAGCGGGAGTTGGACTTCGGTTGGTTCGTACGCTCTTGGGCAACGCATGGCACTTACTTTGTAGCGTAACGGCGCGAGCCGTACGGTAATTAACTTGCAATTCCGTTGAAGAACCGGACGGCTCGCGCCGTACCGCTAAAAAACAGCCGTAAAGTAAGCGGCATTGGGTATGTACCGCCGAGTGTTTCTGAATGCGGGAAATGATCAGCGTTCGAATGCCTGCCCCCGCGTGTTATAATCGCCACGCAGGTTTGGCTGGCGCATTTGGTTTCACTGGCACTTTCACTCGCACTTTCACTTGTATGCTTAAGAGGCACTTCGATGACTGGTTCGTTGCCTGATTTAATATCTGAGAAGACTAGAAGCAGTGATCAAAGTGCCACTATCGATGAAGTAGCTGATCGTTCACAGCCTTCTAGAACTCAAGAGACGGTCATTGAAGAAACACACGATCGAAGACAGTTTTTGACCACGGCGTTAGCTTCCTGCGCGGGCTTGGCCCTTTCCAGTCCCATGTTCGCGCAGACATCTGCTTCGGCTCCCACCTTGACTGTTGACACGCCTCGCGAACTAAAGCCAGCGGGCGCGGATCTTGGCACACTCTACCAAGACATGTTGGCACTTTGCGCCGATCGACCATTTGACATGTCTTTCTTGGGAGATCGATTCGCGACGCTCCCCGAGTTCCTACAGATCGCTCGTCAACAAGTATTCGAAACACTTCAGTATCGGCCCTCCGCAGTAGCACCCAACGCTGAGGTACTCGAACGCGCCGATATGGGTGATTACATCCGCGAAAAGATCTTGTT
>JADLDX010000312.1 GCA_020846515.1 Pirellulaceae bacterium | reverse complement strand
CCGTTTCTGGTTGCGGCACTACAAAGACAGCGTCTTCTTGTTCTATCGCAACGGAGCAGAACGACCACTCACGCGGTGTCTCTCGCACTCCCAAGCCGGTCTGTGCTTTGAACCACTGTCGCGTCTCATCTATTAGCGAAATTGCCGCGATAGGCACTTGGAAAAGCTGCGCTGCCAGATTGACGATGCGGTCGTAGCACTCCTCCGCAGGCGTATCTAAAATCTGATACTGCTTGAGGTTTTCTAGTCGGGCGGCTTCGTTTGCGCTTGTCATATTGGTTCGACATAAAACTCTGTCTCAATTTGTCGCGGAATCGTTGAGGCGGCGTTAACTTTGCAGCCTGGCGACGCGTTTCGTACTATTTTTCGATGTTCGCCTTTCACCCGACACTCCCCGTGGGCGAAGTCACATCCTTTCTATTCTCTGTTACTCGTTGAGTTGCGCGGTAAAAGCAGCGTTCATTAACGTACGCGCTTAAACAATCCGAAAGAGTTCTTCGTTAGTTAATAGAGGCATATTCTTTCCGAATTTTCAGGGATGTTAATGATGGCTATTCGCCCTCAAATTCGCCAGGAAAGCCGTGAGCACGACCGCACCGTGCTTGGACTGCCGGGCCAGTTGTTCCTTCCCGCCGAACAAACCGCACAAAGCTGTACGGTAACGGACATCTCTGCTGGAGGTGCGCGCGTGACTTGCGAGGATGTGCCCCCAATCTCGGCTCTGGTGATCCTGCATGTCGAAGGCTTTGGCCGTTTTGAGGGCGTGACCACCAACTTCCGCGAAGGCGAGCTGGGCTTGCGCTTCCTGGTCCCCCAGAAGCATCGTGCTCGTTTGGCGCGTCAGATCGACACTTACAAGAAGAACGGGATTGAAGCGGCTGCGCAGTATGGCGTGCGTGACGTTTCATGAGTGTGGACCGCACGTTCCGCAGTCTCCTTGGTCTTCACAGCGCCCCAACCAGTCGGGCTTTGAACCTGCTGGCAATTGGAAAGCTGCACGCGGATAATCCGGAGTTCCAAGCGAATCCCCTCTTTTCGTCACCTGTGTTCAACAATGCGATCATCGTTAAACACCGCCTTCGTGCTGATGAGGTTGATCTGTTCCTGACGCCGCGCGCCATCACAACCAAGGTGATCGTGGCTTTCGAGAAGAACGACCTGCGTTCAGGTGGCAAGTCATTCATGGTTGGCCAGAAGAATTATGAGGATATGGCGCGTGAGGTCGGCAATTATGGGCAAAGCCGCAACGCCGAGCGTGACCTGAAAGTGATGCAGTTGATCGACGGTATTCCGTCGCTTGACCCGTTCTTGCTCCGCGAGCATCTCCGTTGTCACCAGGTTACACCGGACACGCATTATTTCGAGATTGCCGATTCGGACCAGCGCCTCATGTTTGACTATACCGCGCGACAAATTCGTCGCCTTACAGATATGGCCGGTGGGGACCAGAAATCCGAAGCCAGTACGCGGATGGTCCATGCGCTGCTGTCGAGCGAAGGTGACGAGAAACTGGAGCCCCTGCGTACTACGTTGCAGCTAGGTGAAGCCGAATTCCGCGAAGGCGTTTTTAGCTGGCGCGGCTTCATCTACTATAAATGGAGCCTGGAGAAGTTCTGGCCTTCGTTGATCAAGTCACTAAAGCAGTTGAAGGTAATAAAATATACCGGAGCCGCCGATCACGAACAGAAGGCGTTCATTACGAAAACCCGCGAGGCCATCATACTAGGCGCTAAGCGGTGCAGTGACGAAATACGCAAGACGCTTTCCGTAAACGATAACTCTTATGACAGCCTGATTTCGCAGCATGACGCCAAACAGTTTCGGGATTTCCTGCTGAATGCACCGTCCATGTTTCTGGAAATCGGTGAGAAGATGGGGACCTTGTCTCACATCAGCAGTTTTTGGAGCTACCGGTTTCCCGACAATGCTTCCCGTATGGTCGATGCTGACGAGCTCACTGCGATCTTAGAGGACTTTTCCAAGAGTTTTTCCGCCGAACGGCAGGTGGCTTAATTTGCTGTATTTATGGAAAGTCGGGCTGCTGGATCACATGGCTGCGCCGTGGTGAGAATGATGCCGTCACCCTGAAGCTATCTGCTGATGAGCCTTCCAGGGGCAACAGAGTGTAGCCCGCCCTTCTGTTCCAGTGCGATAGCGCACGGTGTTTAGTTAGGTCGCCTTTAATTGTCGCCGTCGTAAACAAAGGGCGCATGATGTGTTTCATGCAGCAATGCCTCAAATGGGTCCGGTGTTTACCCTAGCACCGGGCCCATTCTCTTATCTGAATTGCCCAGTGCAAATTTTGCAGCTTTGCATCGGGCTCGTGGGCGCATTCATGAGAAGCTCATACTCCTCAAACTGCGTTTACGATGCAATTATTAAAAGCACCCTCTAGGGTTTGTCGCCGTTACGGAAGAAGGGGCGTCGGAGTAGCTTTTTCAAAATAACCAAACCGCTGCTCACCCTCTTTACCAATGAACTTCGTCACTTGCGGCAGGAGCTGCACAGCCGCTGGGGGATCGCTATTCTCCACGATGATCACTTGGCCATCGGCATTCAGCCCCTGAAGGTAGGCATAGAACTGTGAATTCAAATCCGTGCCCCGAAGATCATCTTCCTGATTGTCAGGCTTTCGATAGGACAACAGAGGGGAATCGAGGATCAGGAACCCTGGATGAGGCATTCCATTCTTGTGGCAGAATTCCATCAAGCCGATGCTGAACGCGGCCTGCGTTATAGCGCGCATTCCCTTCCCGTAAGAGATGCGGTCCTTGCCATTGATGACGAGGTCCTTTGCCTTCGGATCAAAGTGGACTCGGTCGGCATTCGGGAAATGCCACGCCTTCAGAATAGAAAGAACTTCGGTCGCAAAAGCATCCACGGCAGTAGAGGGCAAGCCAATGTCCGCTGCACTCGTTCCCCCATTCGCGCTGTCCTCTGCCAGCAATTTAATCTTCCGGTCTTCCAAATCCTTTAGCGTTTTGTGAAAGCCAAGCGCCTCGCGCACTTCGCCCTTTTTATCTGCAAGCTGCCCGTAACCGGTGCGTAGTTGGCGCAATGCCGGAGCTAGCAATGTCTCAATCTGCCGCGCAGCGGCGTGATAGTACGCTTCCACTTTCGGAAGACGACGCTCAAACGACTTCTGTTCCCGTTCCAGGTTGGCAATGGTATCTTGCAGTTCCGATTGGCGAAGTTGAATTTTGACGGCCTCCGCATGCGCCGCAGCCACGACAGCCTCCACGTTCCCATCGCATTCGTCCTTAAGACGATGATGCTCAGCCAACGCGCCGCATAACGGACAAGCTGCTTCCGTCAGGGCGGAGAACAAACTGCCCGCTTCTTCGATGCCCTTAAGCCGCTCAAGGTCAGAGATGTAATGATCGTCCAGCAAAGTAAAACGGTCCAGCAGGTTCGTGATCTCGGTCAGGCGATTGTTGCCTTCATCCAGTCTGGTCAGCAGGTCACGGCGCTTCGCGGAAGCTTCGCGGTATTGCGCTTCGGAGCTGGCAAGTTGCTGCCCCCGCTCGGCGATGGATGCGTCCAGCTTTTCAAGCTGTGCCTCCAGCTCCGAGGGGGCACCAGCCAATTCCTTCACCTGCCGCTTCATGTCGGTGATGAGCTGGTCCAGTAGTTCAAGCTGCCCCTCGCGCGAATTCTCTTCGGCGCTGGCGGAGCGCGTGGCTGTCAATGCTGAATCGTCCAGGCCGGTAATCATCAGCTTGAATGCCGACGTATTAGCCGTGTCGGCGGTGTAATTGCCGTCAGAGAGCGGCGAGCGCTTTTGGATGATTTCTTCTTCGTTGACAATGATAAGCCGCGCCAAATTCCGGAAACTCAGGCTTTGGGTTTCCATCCGCGCGTTCTTGCGGATGCGCTTACCGGCCAGACCAATTTTCTCCAGCAGGAACATCGACAGGTTGTCGGCCCGCTTCTCATTGTGAATGTCCATTAGCGGCGTGCCCTGACCATCCGGCGCTTTCTCGAAATGAAGGCCGTCGAACAAAAGGAAGCCGCCGCCATCCACGCTGCGCTGGAGCGTAAATTGCTCGCCTGACAAAGTTTCCATGGCAAGTAAGATGCGGTCGTATCCGTCGCGCTCTTTGAAATGCCGAAGCGGTCCCTTGCCTCCCAGCATGTAGTCGATGCTATCGACAATGAAGGATTTACCAGTGTCAGACGCGCCGTAGATCACGTTGAGACCCGGCCCGAACTCCATAGTGGCGGGCGGTCGCACCGGGCCGATGAATGTGAGGTGGCGAATTCTCAGTCCAAGGGCCGTCATTCGACCCCCAGGCTGTTCTCGATCGCATGGAATTCCATGACCCAATTATCGAAGAACTTTCTCATTAGCGCATCGGATTCAGCATCGGTGTAGTTGGCAAGGAACGCCACCAGCCATGACGCGCGCTCTTTAAGGGCCGTCATATAGGGCGTTTGCAGCGAGTTCAGGAAGAAAGACGCAGTCTCACCGGCACTGTAGCAGATGCCATGCGCGTGCACCTCGCGCACGACGAGATCGCGGGCCATCATCAACATCAACGATTGCTGGACCAGTTTACGGCGCACTTCGGTTGCCGGCGTCTTGATCGGCGCGGACGGATGGAGGTCATCCGGCCCACCTAGTTGTTCCGTCCTAACAAGCAGGTAATCGAGCGCAGTAAGGCGCTGAATGTCGAAAGAGCGCGGGAACGCAGCGCCCAGAACCGCAACGGCGCGAACACCTGCCTCAAGCGGGCCGTTGAACGTCAATGTCAGCTTCTCTGCTGTCACTCCGTCCATGTTAACCGTTCATCATTTGCAAGCTGGTGGCAAATGCCGTGCTTATCATCGCCAAAGGTATTGTGAACCAGCGGATGGGCCGTGAGCGGCAAGAGGTGCGCCCGGTCCGTCACGGCGACCACGCGCTCAAGCTGGTCGTTATGTTTAGCATCGCGTGTGTCGATGACACCCTTATAAATCTCGTCCTGCAAATTCTCGAAGGTGCCCGCTTCCACTTTGTCACGAACGAATACGCGCAGGGATTCCGCATGGTAGAATGCTTCGCGCTGACGCCGAAAATGTTGGGCCAGTTTTTGCGTGAGGTCTGTTGCGGTCGCCACCGGCTTCTCCAGTCGTTCGGAGTAGGCTGCCAGTAACTTTGTGATTTAGCCGCTTTCCATGTCGTCGATCTCCACGGGCGGCGCGCCGGGTTTCGGCCTGGCAGGCAAGCCACCGCCAAAGCGCGACAGAAAGTACGGCGTGGCTTTGTGCTGCTCGATGAGTTCCCTGACCGCTTTGGCTCGAAAGATCGAGAAATCGAAGTCATTCACATACGCGGCGAACTCGCCCTCCAGGGGCACAGCCTGCGTCTTGGTGATGTGGTCGCGTATATTGGCGTCCCAGACTTCCAGCACCTTCGCCTTCAGAACAGGCGTGTTTGCAAGGTACTGGCTCAACGTGGTGCCGCACTCGCGCGGTGCCACGAAGTAGTAAGTACGCGGCGGAACATAATGCTTGTTGAAGGAATGCCAGAGTATTTTGCCGATTTCTGGCCAGACGTCGCCGGGGTGCAGCGGGTGGTCATAGTGCTTGCACTGGTAGTTGTCCCAGACGCCTTTCAGCATGGACTTGTGCATGAACCCGGCAATATCGATGCCGCGATCATTCGCCCCGGAGAAGCGCTTGATCTCTTTGTACTTGGGCTTTTTGACGCCATGGGTAGCCCATTCATCGATGAACTTTTCCCAGTCGTCGGCGGTGTAAGTCAGTATGCGCGTCAGTGGGTCGATGGGCGGTCCGCTTTGCAGCTGCGCGGCAGTAAGCATGGTGCCGGACGGCGGGGGCGGCGCGATGTCTGAGAAATCATCCACGATGATCATATCGCCCCGATTAAGTTTGAACCTCGATGGCGACAACGCAGACCGCCGCGATGACTTGTCGAATCCTAGGTGTGCGGTAGAGCAATAGTGGAACCCGAATACCTAGGCAAGAAGTGCGTTCAGGACACCAGCGAATAGCTCGTGCTGCGTCCGCCGCTGACATCCTTTGTCAGTATGCCAAGCTCAACCAAGCCAGTGATGTCGCGTAGCGCCGTATCGGGGGAGGTCCTGGCGAGCTTCGCCCATTTCGAGCTGGTGAGCTTGCCTTCAAATCCGTCCAGCAGCCGGTTGATGACAAGGCGCTGGCGATCATTGAGCGGCTTCTCCCGATGCCGCTCCCAGAAGTTGGCTTTGGCCAAGACAGTGGACAGGATGGTTTCCGCCCGGTCGAACGCTCGGTCCAGGCAATTCAGGAACCAGTCCAGCCACGGGGTAATATCGAGGTCGCCTTTCTGGGTCGCTTCCAGGATGTCGTAATAGGCGTTCCGCTCGTGGCGAATCTGGGCCGACATACTGTAGAAGCGCTGGGCGCTGTTTTCCGAGCGCGCCAGCGTG
>JADLDX010000311.1 GCA_020846515.1 Pirellulaceae bacterium | reverse complement strand
TGGATGTGTCCTACATTCCGCCCCTGTTGTCGATCGACGCCTGGCCCGGCTTGAGTCGCGAGATTGTGCGTGGCATCTATGACGTGATCGGTCAGAAGATTGCCGTCCTGAGCGAGCAACTGATCAATCGCGGTATCGGTCTGGACAGTCGCGATCCAGGCGATGCAGAACGTATTCTTATGCTCAGTCAGTTGAATTCAGCTTATGCTGCGCTGAGCATTCTGGCATTTGATCGCGGTGTGCATCCACGTTGGGCTTATGTGGAACTCTGTCGAATTGTGGGACAACTGTCGATCTTCAGTCCCCTGCGTCGCGTGGCAGATTTTCTGCCTTACGATCACGATAACCTTCATGCCATCTTTACAGACGTGCATATGCGCATTGAGGCGCTGATTCACGCCGTGCGCGATTACGAAGTTCAGCAGCGTTACTTTGTAGGCGTGGGCTTGGGCATGCAAGTCGCCTTGGAACCGCGCTGGTTCCATTCAGACTGGCAATGGTTTATCGGTGTGGACAAAGGCGAGCTGACGCAGCGTGAGTGCTTGGAGTTGTTATCAGCTGGCCAACTGGATCTAAAACTGGGCAGTAGTCGCCAGGTTGAGTTCTTGTTCAAGCAGCGTGTGTCGGGCGTCAAGCTGGTGCCGGTCGATCGCACGGTGCGGGCGCTGCCTGGTCGGGCCGACTGGGTGTACTTTGAAGTGCCGCGGCAAGACACGCCTGCATGGCGTGATGTCCAGGAGACTCAGACTTTGGCCATGCGTTTGAAGGACTCGCTGATCGCAAACTTGGATCGCTTGCAAGGACAACAGACGCTGGTGGTTTCGGCCTTTGGGCGCAAAATCGCTTTGAAGTTTGCTCTCTTCGCAGTACCCAACCAGCCATGAACCCCAAGCATGCCCTAGCGGTCGATCCCTACCTGCTCCATGCGCTTGATCTGCTCGATCGCATTTCGCTGGGGTATGACCCGAATCCTCAGGATGAGCGCGTTCGCTTGCGCGCTTTGCTTGACCAGGGTGAAGCCATTGCTGGCCGCGGTCGCGATTGGGAATTGTCCAGTTATGCCTTGGTGGCCTGGATCGATGAGATGCTAGTAGAAGCCAGTTGGGCTCATAGCGAGTGGTGGAGCAACAATGTGCTTGAACGCGAGTTGTTCCATACGCGCGAGTGCGCCGAACGATTCTTTATCAATGCCAAGGAAGCGTCGACGTTGCCGCAGCGCGATGCGCTGGAGGTACATTACATCTGCGTCGTGCTGGGCTTCCGCGGCATTTACAGTCAACCGGCCATTGCGGCGATGGTTGCCGAGAGTCTCAGCATTCCGGCGGATCTATCGGTTTGGGCGCGGCAAGTTTCCATGTCTATACGCCTGGGACAAGGCCGGCCAACACTCAAAGGCCCCGTGCGTGAGATTCATGGCGCACCGCCACTGCCCACCAAGAACCGAGTTGTTTGGCCCTGGCTCTTCGCCGCCATCCTGGCGGCCTGGAACGTGATTTACGTGGTATTGCATTTTGCCGCTTAACCGGGCACCTATCGTTCAGGAAGAGTTTCATGAGTGCCGAGGCTGAAGAACCCGAAACTGCAGAAAAAGCCGATGAGGCTCCGGAGCAGGAACGCCGTGGTTGTCTCGCCACCATTGTGCCTTCGACAACGCCTGGCTGTGCTTCGGTCTTGACCGCTGTCTTTCTACTGGTCACCGTCATTACCGTATGGACGGTCTTCTGGTGGGATCCCGATAACATACCCTGGCGGCATGCCTTCAGTTGGTGGCGCATTGCGGCCATCGTTGGTCTGATGATTGCCATTCCCATCGGCGTTTATAAGACGGTTAGCTTATGGTTGGAAGGTGATCCCAACGCGTTTCCCGATTTGGATTATGCCTGGCGAGCCGGCATGCACGCATTGGCATCCAATGAATTGTCGATCACATCGGTACCCGTGTTTGTGATAACGGGTTCTAGTGGCGAGACACAAGAAAAGTCGTTGATGAATGCGACGGGTATGCGTTTCAGTGTCGAAGGCGTACCACAGGGACCAGCTCCCATTCACTGGTATGCCAACTCCGAAGCGATCTATCTGTTTTGCACCGACGCCAGTTGGACCAGCGCACTCGCATCACTGCGCGAGGAGTTGGCTTTGGAGGCAGCCACCAGTGGTGTGTCTCCGGAATCGCCCAGCGTGCGACCTGCCTTTGATCTATCCAGTTTGATTCCGAGCCCAGTGCTCATGGCACCGGCTGAACCATCGGCCACTTTCGCCCCTCCACCAGTTAACGCAGAACCTGCACCGCGATCATCAGCCGCAACCAGTGGAGACTTGCGTGGCACGATTGTGTGGAACGAGTCGGGGCAACCTCAAGCTGCCAATGCGCCCATGCCTGCGCCGACACCCACGCGCGGCCAGTCGCCAGATTCCCCGGGACTTAGGGGCACCCTGATTTTGGGCGAAGGTCTTCAGGCCTCGCCACCTGGACCAGGTAGCCAACCACCATCTGCGTCACAAGCTGGGATGATAACCGAAGGCACGGCCCGTTTTCCGTCCAGTCCCGCTTATACCCAACCCGCCTATACCCAGCCTGTCTATTCGGCGCCGAGTGTGGATCTGCAATCCAATCGGAAGCCCGTGTTACTGTCCCATCAGTACTCGACGGCCTGCTTGCAAGAGTTACAGCACTTGGGACAACTGCTGCGCCGAGCGCGACAGCCGTTGTGTGCGATCAATGGCGTGCTGGCAATGATACACTTTGAATCGATCCATTCGACGCCCACGGAACTGGAAGAACTGCACAAAGCACTAAGAGCAGATATGCAGACCATTCAGTATGCTTGCCAACTGCGCGTGCCCGTATCAGCGCTGGTGGTGGGGTTGGAAAAGGAGCGTGGCTTCCGCGAGTTGGTCTTGCGCGTCGGCAAAGAACGCGCGTTCAGCCAACGTTTTGGCCGCCGCTTTGATGTGCATGCGTTGCCAACCAAGGACGAATTGGCTGGACTGGCCATTCACGTGTGCGGTGTCTTTGAAGATTGGGCTTATTCACTCTTCCGTGAAGAAGACGCACTGACGCGTCCCGGCAATACGCGCCTGTATGAATTGTTGTCAAAGGTGCGCTGCGAGTGGAAAGTAAAGCTGAGCGACATCTTGTGCGGTGGCTTTGGTTGTGAAACTAACAAACTGGATCAAGACTCAAGCCTGCTGTTTAGTGGCTGTTATTTTGCAGCCACAGGGGAAACGACCGACCGGCAAGCATTTGTCAAAGGTGTCATCGATAAACTGAACGAAGAGCAAGAGATGGTGGAGTGGACACCTCAAGCATTGCGGTCCAATCAGCGTCAGAAAGTGGCCGCCAACTTGGGTATGTTCGTTACGCTAGGCTTGCTAGTCAGTTTAGGTATCATGATGTGGCTACTAAGCACGTGAACAAAAACATCTCGGTTCAAGGGCACTCAACAGCATGGGCGCACCAGCAGCTCGCATAGGCGATCAGATTCTTCAAACATCGCCCCATTGTCACGCGAACATTCATCCTCCGGCTCCGGTCCCTACGCCCGTGCCCCATCCGCCCATGCCTTTGGCGATTGTCAAGGGTGAGCCGACGGTGCTGATCGGAGGTTCACCAGCCGCACGGGTGACCGATACGTCCGCGCCCTGCGTTTTGCCGGGTTGTGTTCCGGGTGGTCCAGGCATGATCTCCATGGGGTCGACCACCGTGCTAATTGGCGGTCAACCGGCTGCCCGATTAAATGACACGACCTCGCATACAAGTTGCGTCGGTCCCATTCCTGCCCCTCAGGGTAAGGTCATTGGTCCGGGGTGTGCCACCGTGATGATCGGAGGTTAGGTACTCAACTTGCGATGGGAACATTTTCAGCAACTGCGTCCGCAGTGTCCGGTGTGTCGCGGCAAACATGCTGCAGCTAATCCAATTGGCGCCGATCACCCGTCACAGGACTATCCGTTGGAACTGGCCCAACAAATTCGCGTGGAAGCTGGTCATACGCTGGAAGGCATCTTGCAGTGTGTTCAGCCTGAATGCTTGAGCCAGTTTCCGATCATCGATGGCATTCCTATCATCGTCCAGCGTCTGCGAAGTTATATCGCTGAAAACGTTTTTCCGATTATGCATCGTCTGGATCTGTCGGAGTCGATCGAGAGCCTGATCGGTGATTGTTGCTCGCAGAACTCGGCTTTCGACTCGCTGCGCCAGCATGTCAGCAGTTATGCGTGGGACCATTACGCGGAATTCGATCCTCAAGAAGTTTTACCTGAGTCTTCAAGGGCCGATTCATTTTCACAGCCGTTACCGGGCAGTATCGTTCGATTGCTGCAGCATGCCTTGGCTTGCGGCGGACCGTTATCATCAAGCCCTGTGGCTGAATCAGCATTCAGTGAATTACTTGATGTATCAAGTAATCCATCGCACAGCGGCGGCGGGATTGGCCCGAGCCAGTCCACTCAAGGGCCTTTGCTAGATATTGGCTGTAGCATCGGTCGCACATCGTTCGAACTAGCGCGCTCTGGTGCCAACCTTGTGCTAGGCATCGATCTAAATTTTTGCATGTTGCGTTATGCTGCCCGCATACTGCGGCAAGGCAGGTTGGAGTACCCCAGGCGGCGAGTCGGAGTGGTGTATGACCGACGCGCCTTTGACATCGATTTGCCTCATCGCGAGCAAGTTGACTTTTGGGTTTGTGATGCCACTGCCCTGCCCTTCGCGGCCGAGACGTTTCAAAACAGCGTGGCCTTTAATGTGTTGGATGCAGTGTCGTCGCCCTGGGATCTGATCGTCTCGTTGCGACGCGTGCTGAAGAAAGGCGGACAGGTGATCTTAGGCTGTCCGTACGATTGGTCAGCCCTGGTGACACCGGTCGAAAATTGGCTGGGAGGCCATTCGCAGCGCAGTCCTCAGCGTGGTGAGAGTCAACCGGCGTTGAAGCGTCTGCTGGCCCTCGCTGGAGATACCAACTGGCCGCAGTTAGAGTTGGTGGATGAACAAGATTCCGTCCCCTGGACAATTCGCATCCACGATCGCAGCAGCATGCACTACCGAGTGCATCTGGTTCGAGCTCGCAAATAAAAGGGGTCAGGTCTATTTACTCCTCTGCTGCGCAGCAGCAAACTAACCCTCCTGCTGCGTAGCAGCGGGAGGGTCGCCCCGCGGCAGCGTGGGCGGGGAGGGCCGGCCTCGACTAACCAAGGCTTGAAGTACTTCGCTGCTAACTCTTCTCTGCGGCGCACGCACCCTCCCCGAACAAACAGGCTGCAGTAGCGCCTGTTTTTTCGACCCTCCCGGACGCTGCGCTGGGAGGGTTAGTTCTGCCGCTGCGCAGCATTAAACTAACCCT
>JADLDX010000310.1 GCA_020846515.1 Pirellulaceae bacterium | reverse complement strand
CTTTGGGTCCATAAGCACTTTGCAGCCTCATCCCCAATTACACTACCGGCACTACCCGGTCTTCGCTCTTCGATACGCAGGTGGCCAACACCAGATCGCCCGTCACATTCAGCGTCGTACGGCACATATCAAGAATGCGATCTACACCCAGAATGACGGCAATGCCTTCCGGCGGCACGCCAACCTGCCCCATGACAATGACAATCATGGGAATCGAGCCCCCCGGTACGCCGGCTGTACCAACGCCTGCCAAGATGGACATCAACACCACCACGACCTGCTGAAACAGTCCCAGTTCAATGCCAAAGACCTGAGCCAAAAACAATACGACCACGCCTTCGAACAGCGCCGTACCGTTTTGATTGGCCGTTGAGCCAACCGTGAGTACAAACTGCGACACCTCAGGCCTTAGATTCAACTTCTCTTTGGCAACCCGCAGCGCTGTCGGTAATGTCGCGTTGGAACTACTGGTTCCAAAGGCGGTAAAGATGGCTTCGCGAGCATCGCGAAAGAACCGCACCGGAGATACCTTGGCTACAAAATAGAGCATCAAGGAATAAATGACAAACATCTGCAGCGCCAGTCCCAAAATGACTGTGCATACAAACCAGAGTAACGTCTGCAAGATATCCAATCCGACCGTGGCAGTAATGGCAAAGATCAAACACCCCACGCCCAGCGGTGCTAACATCATGGCAAAACCGATGATGGTCATCGATACATCAAACAGACCTTCTAAGACGCCGATCAACGGGCCAGTCCGTTCTCGCGTTAATGTCAGCGCTACACCTACAATCAATGAGAAGAACATCACGGCCAACATGCCGTTGCCTTTGCTGCTGCCATCGACCGCTCCGGCCATCTCCTGCAATGGGTTGTCAGGCAACATGTCCAGCAACGTCTGTTGCCATGTCTTGGCCGCTTTGGATTTCGTTACGGCCAGGGCCGCATCGGCCCCATATTGCTCGCGCAGTTGAGCCTGCTTCTCAGGCGGCAAGCTACTTCCGGGCTTAAATAGGTTCACCAGCCCCACGCCGATGAATACGCTGGCCAACGACATAATTACTGTGTAGCCCAGCGTGCGTAGACCCACGCGCCCCAGGTGCCGCAAATCGCCTAACTCGAGAATCCCCAAGATCAGCGCCGAAACGACCAGCGGCACGACGACCATGATGACCAGCCGCAAGAACACCTTACCCAGCGGTTCGATAAGGTCTTTGGCCAGCCAGCGCACCCACACCGCCACTTCCGGCGATTGAGCAGCCAAAAAATTAGCCGTCACGCCCAGCAGAGCGCCGATCACTAACCCTATCAAAATCTTGATATGCAGTGGTAGACCGCCCGAGCCGGCTGCTGCTGTCACGTTCTACTCGCTGGTTATTCTTTGTTGCCAGAGAGTCTGGCCAAACGTTCGTTAGTGCGCCGCTTCATCGGAAAGAGTTTGCGACGCTTGGGTTTGGGGGCGTCGGTCGCCGACTCGCCAGAGACGCTTCCATTGCCTTCACCCTGGGTTGAATCAACGCCAACCGCATCGCCATTGTCATGAGCGTTGTCCGAGCCGCTTGAGCCGCCGTCCTCAAGTTCGGCAAACACGCCTTGCCCAAAGGCTGAGCGTCGAGCGGCGGCTTGTTGAGCCACTAGTTCGGCCGCCTGCAAGGACGCAGCCCGTCGCGCCGCTGCGGCCGCTTTGGCGTCAAAGGTAGCCAAAACTTCAGGCAGCTGGGCCAAAGACCGCTCACCACCAACCGGTTGGGCAAAAATAGGCTCGCCACTTGCCGACTCACCAGCTGCTGATTTACCAGAGCCAGTCGAGAGCGAGGCAGCCGGGCCATCCAGACTATCGCGAATCAGCAAGCGATTGATGTTTAGTTCGATGGCCGTCAGTTGTTGACCTTCGGCAGCGGTCACAAACGTGAACGCGATACCTTCGCGACCCATGCGTCCCGTCCGACCAACGCGATGCACATAGTCATCGCAATCCAGCGGGATATCGTAATTGATGATGTGAGAAACTGTGGACACGTCGATCCCACGTCCGACCACGTCGGTGGCTACCAACAGATTCAACTCGCCGGCTCGCAGGCTGTTGAACACGCGATCGCGATCGCGCTGATTCATGTCGCCGTGGATACATGCCATGCGCATGTAGGACAACTCAGAAATGCGTTTGCTTTCCATCTGGATCGCGCGATGCAGACGATCGGTGCCGCGTTTAGTACGACAGAAAATGATCACTTGCCGAGGCTTCTCGCGCTTCAGCAGCGAAAGCAGCAGCGGGAACTTATCATCTTGCCGTACCGTAAAGTAGCGTTGCTCGATCGAATCGCCTGAGACTTGCGACTGCGAACAATTGATGCGCGTCGGATTCTGCAGGTAGCGTTCGCTCAGCTTTTCAATA
This sequence comes from Pirellulaceae bacterium, assembly GCA_020846515.1. Taxonomy (GTDB): domain Bacteria; phylum Planctomycetota; class Planctomycetia; order Pirellulales; family Pirellulaceae; genus Aureliella. Next base: position 4,064 of record JADLDX010000310.1, on the reverse strand, counting down.
GCCGGCGGCATGGTCGCGCTGAGCAACATGGTTTGCCGATCGGTCGGACACGCCCGCAGAATACGCTCGATGGCCGGGCGGAAGCCAATATCCAACATGCGATCGGCTTCATCCAACACCAGGCACCAGATGTCATCCAGTCGCATCGTACGCCGACCGATATGGTCCAGCACGCGACCGGGAGTGCCCACGATCAACTGCACGCCTTTGGCCAACATGTCCAACTGCTGCCGCATATGTTTGCCACCGGCCATCACCACGGATGCCGTTGGACATCCCCAAGCCAGCTTGACGATTTCTTGATGAACCTGTTCGGCCAACTCGCGCGTAGGCACGAGAATCAGCGCTTGCGGATAACGCGTTTCAGATAATGGGTCCAGCATTTCCAAAATAGGAATGCCGAACGCGGCTGTCTTGCCGGTACCAGTACGGGCCTGACCTACAATATCCAGACTCTCTAAAGCAGGCGGGATCACCTGAGCTTGAATCGAAGTTGGCGTTTCATAACCCGCGCGGCGCAAAGAGCGCAGCATGATAGGCGACAAATCCAACTGATCGAAAGAAGTTATTTCCCTTCCGTTTGCAGCATCCACTGTTAAGAGATTTTCCCTGTTGATTGTTCCGTGTAAAACTGAGGCCACAGACTTCGTTTGGTGACCTGAACTTCTGACTAATGGTTTATCCCATTGTCAGCCTACCACGACCAGATTGCAATTGGGGACTTTTTTTCATGGAAAATGCAAATGACTCCTGGCCTCAGCTAGCCGCCGATTGGGTGGTTCATGCGCGGGACCAGCGTTTGCCACCCGCCCTAAGCGAAGCACTGGTCTCGGCCACCGCTGCTCAAATCGAAGAACTACTCGAACTGCTCCTGACCACCACCGATTTGCTCGGCGATGAGACCGATTCGTCCGAATCGCCAGAGCCTGAGACTTCAGAGTTTGATTCAGGGCTCGACCCAACGCCCGACTCCAACGCGGCCCCGGTGCGGGCCAGCAGCCCAGCCATCGTGCGTCTGCGCCTGCTGCTGCAAGCCACCGCCGCTCGAACGCTTCGCTTGCGTTTGGAGAACGAAACTCAAAACGGCTCAACTCAATCAGGCTCCTTTGAGGCAGAAGAGGCTGGGGAATCCAACTGGATTGTGACGCCCGAGTTGCTCAGTGATTTGGCCGCTGAACTGGTGGGCCTGAGTCCGACGGCCGCCGCGCATTGCCTGCAAATCTTGGCCGCCCAGGGTGACTCGCATTCGCTGACGGTCATGGGAGAATTCCTAAAGCAATCAGGCCTGGACGACGAACCCAGTGTGGCGGTCGCGCTCAGTCCTTTGTTCCAATGGGCACCGGCCGGGCTAGCCCATTTTTACCAAGTTATGGGCGAAGACGTTTGGCGATGGCAGTTGCTGGGGCCACTGCTGGACCTGGCTGGCCATTCACTCCGCAAGGGTAAGCTGGCCCAGCATCCCCTGGCCGCCAATGCACCTCGACTGCGACAGTTGCTTAGTGATACCGTCGGGCGATTGTCGCGCTTAGAGGAAAACCCCACGCAGTTTGGGAATGATGTGGCCACGATTCAGCGCGTGCTCAGCAACGCGATCGCGCTGACGGTTTCCCTATGCGATACGCTGGGCTTGATCAACGACCGCCAGGCCGAGGGACAGCTCAATCAAGCCTTAGGACTTTCGCATCGGCGCATCCAGACCGAAGCGGCCGGCGCTCTGGCTCGACTGGGCTTTGCCAATGGCAAGCAACGCCTGCTAGAGTTAGTCAACGATCCGGCATCGCGTCTGCGAGCCCTGGCGTATGTCGAAGAACTCGACATCGAGGAGCCGCAACTGGCCCAGTGGCGCGAGCCTGTGGCATTAGCCGAAGCCGAGGTGGTCAGTTGGCTGGCCGATCCGCAACGCTTCGGCGTCCCGCCGGCGGAGCTGGAAATCATTGACCAAAGAACTCAATATTGGCCCAGCTACGAAGAGCCCCAGCAATGCGTTTTATTTCGCTTTACCTATCATTTCGCGGCAGGCGAACTGAGCAATTTGATCATCGCCGGGCCCTTGGTGTACGCGTTTCAGACCGATTTACGCGACTTTGATCTGGACGATGTCTACGCAATGTTTGCTGGTTGGCATGCCGAGCATGAGGATATCTATGAAGTACCCACCGCCAGGTTCAACACTGTGCAGCTTGACGAAGCCCAACGCTTGCTGGACGAACCGACTAACGACGGTATCGAAGAGTTACAGCCTCTGGCGTTGACGTTCTTTTTTGGTGAGCGAGCCGTCCTGGCCGTCGGCACGCGAGACGACCGGCAGTGGTGCGTCATCAGCGATGGTTTAGAGACGCTGGCCTACCCCATGGATAACCGTCCTACGAGCATCACGCCCGATCTGGTCCTAGCCATCTATCGCGGCCGCAAACTGCTCCGTACGTTTAACCCCTGATCCGGCCCGCGCTGGCCGTTTGGCCATAACCCGGCATGAACTTAACCAGGCATAAAATAGAGCGTCGGCAAGACAATCCCGGGGCCAGCGAATAGGATGTTAGTTGGACAGCGCCACGTTGAATCAGCCGCTGGGCGTTAGCCCCGGTTTTTTCAGCGAAAACCGTGGCTAACGCCAATACGGCTAATATCTAAGAAATAGCGGCCGCAATTTGAGATCATTGATTAATTACCCAAGTCGACTGTGCGCTTATGCGTGGATCCATTCGTGGCTTGTTGATACTGACGGCCACCGTCGCCGTTCTGACAGGCAGCTATTTCCCGATATCGGCTTACTTGCGTGAGCGCAACCAGCCGATCTTTCGGTATCAAAACGTAGTGCGTGGCGACCTGATTCAAAACGTGAATGCCACTGGTACGGTCGAACCTGTCCAACGCGTGACAGTCGGCTCGACGGCCAGCGGCCCGATTACCGAGATCTTGGTTGACTTCAACGATCGGGTCAAAAAGGACCAACTGCTCGCTCGCATCGACCCTCGCATTTACCAGCCCGTTGTCGAGCGTGACGAAGCGCTCATGCAAACGCGCGCCGCGGAAGTCCTTCGCGCCGAAGCGAAGTTGCAACAAGCCCGAAACGACGAACGTCGCGCGCTGGAATTACAGAAACGCAGCACCGACTTTATTTCAGCCACGGAGGTCGATCAACTCAAGTTCAATCGCATGGTACAGGAGGCCGAACTGAGCGTTGCGAAAACCGCTGTCGAACAGGCACGAGCCAACCTGGACAATTCGCGAGCCAATCTCGAATACACCGAAATCCGTTCGCCAGTGGATGGCATCATCATCGACCGCAAAGTCGATGTCGGTCAAACGATCGCCGCCCAGTTTCAGACGCCCGAGCTGTTTATCGTCGCCCCACGCATGGAAGAGCAGATGCATATCTACGCGGCCGTAGACGAAGCAGATATCGGTTTGATTCGCACGGCACGAGATACGGATCAGCCGGTACGGTTCAGCATCGATGCCTACGCAGATCGCGTTTTCGACGAAGGCAAGATTCTCCAGATTCGTCTGAGCAGCACGGAAAAGCAAAACGTCATCACCTACCCAGTCATCGTGGCGTCACCGAACAAAGATCTATCTCTTTTGCCTGGCATGACCGCCAATCTGTCGTTTCAGATTCTGGAGAAGAAGAACGTTTTGAAGATTCCCAATGCGGCTTTGCGATTTTATCCCCCCAAGCGCGAATGGGTCCATCCCGATGATCGCGCCATCCTGGATGGCATTGAGGAATTGAACTCTGCCCAGTCCAGTCAATCCAATCAAACCCAGAATCGCTCGGCTGCTGAACGGGCCGAAGTGGCCAAACAGCGCACTCTTCGTCACGTCTGGATCGCGCGCGACGGCCTGCTGCGCGCCGTGCCCGTGACCACCGGTATCTCGGACAACCGCACGACCGAACTGGTATCCGGCGATCTCAAAGAAAATGATCCACTCGTAGTCGCCGAAATGCCCAAGCAGTAAGTACCCTCGTTTAACAGTCAGCCGCAGGCGTACTCGGTCTTACTGTATCGCATTGCGGTACGCACTCGCCTGATGTTCAGTACGCCTACGGTAGATCTAGTACG
>JADLDX010000309.1 GCA_020846515.1 Pirellulaceae bacterium | reverse complement strand
GATCGACCCTTTCTGCGATTCGCAACTAAACCCCAACAGCTACAATCTCCGGCTGCATAACGAATTATTAGTCTATGAAGAGGTTGTGCTGGACATTAAGGCCCCCAACCGCTACCGGCGAATAGAAATCCCTGCAACTGGTCTGGTGATGAGTCCCAGCCAGGTTTACTTGGCGCGTACGATCGAACGCACAGAGACGCATAACCTGGTGCCGATGATCGAAGGTCGATCGTCGCTCGGTCGATTGGGCTTGTTTGTCCATGTCACGGCTGGCTTCGGAGATGCAGGTTTCTGTGGTTATTGGACGCTGGAGATGTTTGCGGTCCAGCCCATACGAATCTATCCCGGGGTGCAGATATGCCAGATCATCTACCATACGCTCGAAGGTGCCTGCGATGAGTATCGCAGCAAATATCAAAACAACCACGATATTCAACCGAGTCTCCTTTACGAAGAGTTTGGCGCCCACGCCGACGATTCACAGTTGAAATTGCCCTTTCCGCCAGTCTGAGCGATGCCGCCTCTAGGCAAACGAATTGGCACGGCCTGTGTGGACTTGTAGCCACCGTCGCCAGACGGTGGACGGGAGGCGAAATCCACCGCTTGGCAGCGGTGGCTACCTGCCAAGTTGCGCTGTCCAATTAGGTACGATGTAACTTTGGTGCGGCTCAAAATGGCCTTGGCAAAAATATCTAGGACAGATGGGTAGCTTGGAGGCATCTGCTGACGCTGTACAATGGCGGTGATCCAGTTTTTGCCCCCAATGAGTGTGGAGTTGTGTTATGCGTTTTCTTTGGCGACATTTGCCTCAGTCGGCCAACGCACGGATTGTGCGTAACTTTCGAACTCCCATGGCATCACTTCTGGCCACCGTCGCCACCGTGGGCGGCTGGGCCTCGGTACTGCCAGCGCAAGTTGCGAGCCCAATTTCTTCCTCGATAGTCGTCCAATCGCCCGCGTTTGTGCCGGCACCGGATGCGCAAGGCACCTCCAGCGCTACCGCCAACTCCTCGAATCCCGCCTCGAGGCCCAGAGCCCTTGGCTCGTTGAGTTACTTGCGTACGTCCATTGAGAACGGACGCAGCCAGTTGACGGCTCACCGGTTGCCTAATCCAGCCGAAGCTAAAACTAAGCTAATCAATCAGATGCAGTCGTTCGAAGCCTACCTGGGTGGTGCGCAGTCGAGCAATGCACAGGCTTGGTTCAAATTTCTCAAATGGAATGATCTTCTGCGAGAAGTTGCCGCTCAAGAACCCAATTTACGGGTCTTGACTGACGTCGAATTGAGTTACCACCAGAACATTGAAGGATTTGAGTACTCGCCCTATCAGGCTATGCGTACAGCGATTCGGAACTACATCGATGCTCAACGTTTTGGTGCCAATCCGGAAGGCACGCTGAAGATTCTAGACAGCCAATTGGAGAAGTTGCTAAAGCTGACGGAGGCCGATAACGCAACTTCTGAGTTGGAACGGATGCGCGACATCGGTCAGATTACGAACTACTTATACTCAGCTAACCAAACGCCGGAACTCGTGTTTGCATTTCGCAATGCTTACTCGCAACCCAACATGCGCGTCATGGTCGGCGAATCGTTTGTCAACCGCGCCATCGGTCGACCAGTCAATCAACCCAACCCCGTTAACGAATGCGTGTTAGGAACCCGAGTACTTGGCAACAGTTTCATTTCGGGAAGTGTCTTTGCGGATCTGGTGCCGCATAACAACGGTGTTTCCGTTCGTTTAACACTGTCGGGTAATTTTTCGAGCGACAATATTGGCTATAACCGTGGTGTGAAGGTTTACACGACAGGATCGTCGCCAGTTTATGCATCGAAACTGATTTCGATTACGCCTACAGGTACGATAACGCAACCGGCCGTGGCCAGCACCAATCTCCAGACGCAGATCAACGGTATCGATCACCGTCTGCGAATCGTCCGGCGCATAGCGACTCGCAAAGCCGCTGAGCAAAAGCAGGAAGCTAATGCCATTGGTCAGTATCGCTTAGAAACTCGACTGGCTAAGCAGTTTAACGACCAGATAGAACAGCAGTTGGCGCAAGGCGGCGGCGGAATGCGCGGCTTGGATGTCCTGAATCAGGAACCAGTCGAACTCAAACGCTTAGGGGTTCCCAAACCAACTTGGGCTCTCCAGTCCAACAACTCGCACATCCTGGCAGATTTCCGCGAGGCCGATGTGGCACAACTGGCTGCGCCCGGTCCATCACCTCTTCCCAAGTCGGCTACCGGCATTGTGGCTGAAGTGCATCAATCGCTGCCGATCAACCTGGCAGCCGCATTCCTGGGCGGACGTACTCTGCATAGTTGGGAGATGGATGATTTGGTTCGTCAATTCACCGGCAGCGTGCCTGCGGAATTGCAGGCAGAATCTGAGGGCAAACCATGGTCACTGCAGTTTGCTGAACATCATCCCCTCGAAGTGGAATTCGAAGATGGCCTGGCAATTGTCTCGCTACGCATCGTAAAAATGAGCAGCGGTGAACAAGAACTGCCACAACCCGCAACCGTGGTGGCCAAGTATCGACCTGTCGTAGCTGGCGGTTACTTGGTTTTGGAACGACAAGGTGATGTGGAGATGTTATTCCTGAATGCTCCTAGAGGGCTTAGGGCGGTAACGCTGCGTTCGTTCTTCAAAGGTAAGTTTGATAAGTTGTTCAAGGAACGCTCAGAACCACGCAGTGTTTCGTTCACTACGCGGATGCCCAACCTCCCGCAGTTAACCGTCAGCAATGTGACCTTCAGCCACGGTTGGGCCCAATTGACCGTTCAGTAGTCAGATCTGACCTTTACCCGCGCATTACCTAACGCCAAACAACAGAACAGTCGAGCCGCGATTGGGGTGGATTCAGGATGAATAAGGATACATACGGCACTTGGGTCGACATTGCGTTCGACTGCCTGCCACTGCGGACAGTAACGCGGGTCGACATTCCCATCGATGCCTCACCAGTCCTGGCGGCTAAGATGCTGCGAGTGAAGCAGGCGATCGAGAAACATGGAGTGCTCAACAGCTACTTCCTGCACAACGCTCACTGCAAATTTCACTTTACCAACGATCCGCGCGAGGGCATGGTCGAATTTGAATTTGACGGCACGGTCCTCACCGACACGCATGATCTTCAGACGCAGTCTTGTGACTTGCATGTCACATTAACGCGTGAAACCTGCAGCTGGCTAAATCAGACGATTGTCCAGTGGCTCAGTGGCAGTGTGCAGCGCGCCGTGCAGTTGGAATTTGATCGCTACATCAAGGCGGGCGACTTGCAGAAAGTGCAAGAGCGGTTGGATCGCATCCAGCGCGCCAGCGACGAAGCCGGTGGCTTTGTGGGCATGTATCTGTAGGATACACATGCAATAGTTTCATCTGTGCCTCGGCCTTGCCATCTGTGCTACTAACTCAAATAGCACAGATGGCAAAGCCGCAGCACAGATGTAGCACAGATGTAGCACAGATGCACCGCATCAGCGTGACAAATGCGAAAATGGCAAAACGTAGTAGCAGTAAAAAACAGACTCTAAAATTGCGAGGGTCGATGGCGTTGTAGTCAAACTCCGGACATCGCCCCACGCACATTCGCGCTAGCATAACTTAGCGAACGATGGTCTTGCCGTGTTTGGTAATGACGACTTCAACGCATTCGCCACAGGCAAACTTGTAGGCCAATACCTTGCGGCCTAACAGACCTTTTTGCCATCCGGCCAAACAAGGAGTCTCG
>JADLDX010000308.1 GCA_020846515.1 Pirellulaceae bacterium | reverse complement strand
GGCGGAGGAGCGATAGCTCGTCAGATGCGTTATACTTGGGCTCTTCCAAACCCTCGTGTTCACGAGCCCACCGTTAGGAGATTGTGCTATGAAGTCGCGTGCATGTTCGCGAACGTTACCCCTGTTGGTTTGTGGTGTCCTCAGTTGCCTGTTGAGTTCGCCAGTGCGAGCGGGAGACTGGACCAGCTATCTCAATGGCAATGATCGGGCAGGGGTTTCGAATGCGCAGCTGTCTCCAACGCTCGAGTTAGCCTGGACCTATCAATCGCAGGCCAAACCAGAGAAGGCTTGGTCGGGTTCGCGAACAGCCCCGATCGAAGGGCATATCATGTTGCCGCGCGTGACCTTCGACGCGTCGCCCCAAATGGTCCTGGCCGAAGGCAAGGCGTACTTCGGCAGCACGGTTGATCATCGCATGCACTGCGTCGATGCCGCCACTGGCAAACCGGTGTGGAGTTTCTACACCGATGGCCCTATTCGATTGGCACCGACCTATGCACACGGCAATGTTTATTTTGGTTCGGACGATGGCAAAGTTTATTGCTTGAATGCTGCCGATGGACAAGTGCGTTGGCAAATGCGAGTTGGTCCAAAAGATGATCGCTTGCTTTCACGCGGTGAGATGATCTCGCGCTGGCCCGTAAGAACAGGCGTGCTGATTGACGATAAGACGGCCTATTTTGGTGCTGGCGTGTTTCCGCATGAAACCGTTTACCTGGTGGCTGCCAATGCGTTGACCGGTGAAATCATTTGGTATAACGATCGCATTAGCCAGACGGATGCTGGACGTAACGATCTTTCGCCTCAAGGTTACTTGTTATGTAGTGATGAGAATCTATATGTGCCCTCGGGTCGCAGCTTGCCAGTGGCTGTTTCGAAAAAGACCGGTGACATTGTTTTCCAGCGTAAACACTCATGGCGTACGGATGCCGGTGGCGTAGTTGGCGGCACCAAAGCGGTATTGGGGGACGGGCAAGTCTACGCAGGTGGTCCACACCATTTTCTAGCCATGGATCAGAAAACAGGCGATGTAGGCGCTGCGTTCATCGGTGGTCGATTGATGGTCTTGGGAGGAGAAAATGCTTATCTGTTAGATGGCACGAAGGTATTCTGCGTCGATCGTGACGAACACGCGCGAGCGAGCCAAGAAAAGCAAGAGTGGTTTCTGCGATCACGCGATCTGCGCAAGGAACCCGAAAAGCTGGCCGAAGCAGAGAAGAAGATTCGGGAGTACGCTGGGGTCGGTATCATTTGGGAGTTTCCTAGCGAAGCCGACGGCGCTTTGATTGCCACCGAACGACTGGTAATTGTGGGTGGCAAAGACAAGGTATTCGCCCTCGATCGTAAAAGTGGCAAAAAAGTTTGGGAGCAAGTAGTCCAAGGCAACGCAATGGGGCTGGCTGCCAACGACACCACCTTAACCGTCAGCACTGACGAGGGCTGGATCTATGCCTATAGCAATAGTGCTCCAGCAAAACCCAAGCAGTGGCCGGAACCTTACACCTCGGCTTACTTCGACGACAACGCAGCTGAATTCTACAAATCAGCCGCCAAAGAAATCCTAGATACCACGCAACAACGCTCTGGATATTGCCTGGTCGCCGGCAGCGAAACAGGACAGTTGGCTTACCAACTAGCCAAGCAGAGTTCGCTCATGATTATTGCCGTGGAACCGGATGCCCAAAAAGCCCAAGCATCGCGCACTGCTTTGCAGCAAGCCGGAATTCATGCGACGCGCGTGACGGTGGTGCACCAGGCGTTGGATGATATGCCTTTTGCGAACTACTTTGCAAATCTGATCGTTTCCGAAACCCAATTGCTGACGGGCAAAATTCCCTGCAAGCCCGAGAGCGTGGCTCGCTTTCTCAAACCTTGCGGTGGTGCGGCTATTTTAGGTCAACCTTCGGATGTTGTTCGAAAGGTTGACGTCTCGCAGGAGGAAGGGACGCAGTGGCTGACACAGATCTTCCGGATCGATGAAGGTGAACTGACCAATCAACGGGCTTGGACCGTTTTTCGTCGTGGCAAGTTGCCTGGTGCGGGATCCTGGACGCATCAGTATGGTAACGCGGCCAATACCTCGTTCACGAACGATCTTCGTGTGCGCGATGGCTTGGGCGTCTTATGGTATGGCGATCCAGGCCCAAGCGCCATGATCAACCGCCACGAGGCCGCCGGCGCGCCGCTGTCTACGAACGGTCGCATGTTCATTCAGGGCACCGACAGCATCATGGCCTACGACGCGTATAACGGCAACTTCCTTTGGGAATTCAAGAATCCAGGCGCCATCCGTACAGGCGTGTTCAATAATCGTGAAACGCATAATCTCGCGGCCACCGATGATCTTCTCTACATGGCCATCGAAAGCACCTGCAAGGCCGTGGATACTGCAACCGGACAAGTCGTCCGTGAATACACAACGCCCAAGTCGCCTGATGGAATTGATCGAGCTTGGGCTTACGTGGCGGCCGACCAGAATCAATTGTTCGGCACCAGCACCATTCGAAAAGAACTCGAAGAGCGGATGCGTCGTCGTGGACTGACCGTCAGCAGTCAGACAGATGCCATCTTTGCTTTTGATACGACTACGGGCAAACAGCAGTGGATCTATCGCGGCGAGAACATCCTCCACACGACGATCTGCCTCAGCCCTGACCATGTGTTCTTCATCGACAGCGCCATTACGCCCGAACAACGGCAAGAGCTCTATCAACGCGACAAGGGCGCACTGAAGGACCTGACTGGCGATGCCGCCCTGAAGGCCGAAGAGGAAATGAAAGCGCTCGATGCACGTCGCGCTGTGGCCCTGGATCGCAAGACCGGTGCCAAGATCTGGGAGAAGCCCGTAAACGTGACGGACACAACCAACGTCAGCGCCGGCGGCGGTAGCTTGACGGCCATGTTTGCCGATGGTTACCTGGTCCTCTGCGGCGCCAATGCCAATGGTCACTATTGGAAGCAATTCCTCGCGGGTGAATTCGACAAGCGTAAGTTGGTAGTATTGGATGCGAAAAACGGCGAAGAGATTTGGTCCAAGAATGCGAACTATATGAATCGTCCGCTGGTCGTTGAAGGCAAAGTTTATGCCGAGCCTTGGGCGTTCGAACTGAAGTCTGGAGAAGTCACCAAACGTCCGCACCCATTAACCGGTGAAGACAGTCAATGGCGATTCAGTCGACCCGGCC
>JADLDX010000307.1 GCA_020846515.1 Pirellulaceae bacterium | reverse complement strand
CAACAATCGGCCAGACGCGAGGAATCGCCTGCAAGGTTGTTTGAAGTCGATAATACCCGACCGACATACCGGCTGGGATCGTTAGAAACGGTTCACAAACTACCCACGGGGGCAAAACGGGGAGCTCGACGCGGATAGGTTCGTCAAAACCTGTTGCGCGCTGTACTTTGATTTGCAGATCCAGCGAACCATTGATAGCCAACCGCTGTGGGCGGCGTAAGTTCTATCTTGAATGGTAATGGAGACGTTACCACTACGGGCAAACGAGAAACGCTGGCACTGGTAAAGAGTTGATCAGCGCTTTCGGCTACCAAGTCCACGACCTGTTCAAATTGACCTACGACTTCCTGACCTTCATATTGGCCCTTGGCAAAGACTGAAGAGTATGTCGCGGAAGCGGGTGTGGCTTCACTAGAGGCCTCGAGCAAAGCTGGCATCCAAAATCGATCACTGGGAATCACGACTTCTGGAGCTTGAACTCCTTGGGGTAAATCAAGAAACCCTGTGCGTACCTCGCCAGTAATGCTTTGACGCTGGGCCCCGATGCGAATCAAAACGCGGTTGTCCTGCGGGACCGATATCGTCTGTGATTGTTGAGAGGTTCTTTGTGGCCGAGGCAAGAAAGCAACCAGCTCTGGCTTCAAATGCGAGACCTCAATCCGATAAACATAATTGGGACCGCCAGCCGCCAATTTATCTTTGATACAGACGAAATATTTTCCGGGCGCTGGAGGCACGAAATCAATTCGACTGTCGTGGTCACCCCAGTCATCGTTACTGGCCACGATTTGTGCTGAAGAATTGACGACTGTCAAAAAACTGTCTAAGGGAGCGCCTATGCGCTGCGAGAACACCTCGATGCGCAGCGGTCGCTGATCGCTGACTTCAATGCCAAAACTATCCACATCTTTGGCAGATGCCAGAATGCCATTCAACGCAACTGGTGGTGCCCCACCGGCCACTGAATCTGATGGTTGATCGTTTGATGTACCAGTCGTTTCAACTTCCATCACATTGGGAAGTTCACTCAATCGAAACGGTACGGCGGACGCGGTAGGCTGCTGGTCTTCAGCATTAAAAAGTTGAAAGCGACCAAGAAGAGCTTCGTCCGTTGGCAGCTTGACCTTTCGAGAGACGTCCGAAGTGGCAGTGATGAAGCGAATGTTTAGCGCAGAACCCGGTTGTCCACCGGCGGGGTAAGCGACACATGGCGGCTCAAAGCCACCGACGTGCAAGGCGTAAAAGCTGTTTTCGCTGCCACTGTAGTTTGACTCATGGATCTCGACGGTATACAGGCCACTGACCGGTGCCAAAATCGTGGCCACCGGATCCTGTCTCAACAACGCGTTATCATCAGCGGTGACCAGTACCTGGCCATCGGGCCCCACGATCGACAACACGGTATCCAGCAGTTCCTTCCCCAAGCGGACCGCTTCGGCCTCGGCGGTAAATCTTTGACCAGCCTTTAGCTGTACGCTAAAGCGATCCACTGCGCCAGCCCTCAAGGTGCCACACAGCGTAACATCGTGTGCAGGCAGCGTAACACTCGGCACGCTCAACGGGCTCACATCGGATGACTGCGGTTTACCGCTGTCTTCAGCCAATGGCTCAGCAGAGTCCTTTGACTCGAGGGATATGACTGGGTAAGGCGATATGCGCAGCGTGCGCATTTCCGAAAAGCCTTGACTGCCAAAGACACGGAACGGCTCGTTGCCAATACGACACTCCTTCGCAACTGAAACCGTGGCGCGCATTTCGTATTCAGATAGCACTTCGATGCGCGGGCACTTTATATCCGGCGAATAGAACATCATGCCTCGACAGTCCGCCAAACCTGAACCGACAATCTTTACTTGAAAGTCGGTGCCGCTCTGGCCGACAGGCGGCCAAACCCATTCGATCGCCGGCGGTGCAGCTTGCAGGTTTACAGTCTGAAACCAGACGAGACACAGTAGTGCCACGCATCGTCCAATTGGAACAATGCTTGACGAGTTTGCCGAACACGCCCAGTTAGCAAAGTTATGCGCGTAGCGACTAACCGAGGCCAGCATAGCCATCAACATCACAAAGTGTTCTTTCATGCCAGGAGCTCTCGGATAACTTGGCCATTCATGACGATCGATTGAGGTCGATCGCCAGGTGACATGAGTTGCTTTTTGGCATCGATGCCCAGCAAGTGATAGAGCGTGGTGGAATAGTCTTCGATGCTGAGCGGCTTATCCGCTGGCTCAGCTGCCAGTGCATCGGAAGCGCCATAAATCGAGCCGCGTCGAACTCCACCGCCGGCCATAACGATACTGAATACTCTCGGCCAATGGTCGCGGCCACCGCCCGCATTGACGCGTGGAGTGCGTCCAAATTCGCTGGTTACCAACACGAGGGTTGTATCCAGCAAACCGCGCTGATCGAGGTCCGTGATCAGACCTGCAAAGGCGCGATCCAAGTCAGGCATTTGAAGTTCGATGCCGCGATAGTGGTACGCGTGCGTATCCCAAGCTCCGTACGTGACGGTTACGAACCGGGCGCCGGCTTCCACCAACCTGCGCGCCGTTCGAAAACTGGCGCCGGCCCGCGGGCGTAGGATCAGTCCCCAAGGTTCCATTCCGTAGAGCTTCTTGGTCTCTTCGGATTCGTCTTTTAGGCTGAACGCTTCCTTGGCAGCTTTCGAACCCAACAAATCATAAGCCCGACCATAAAACGAGTTCATGGTGGAGAGCTTGTCATCACTTTCCATCGCAGCAAAATGACCGTCAACTAACTCTTTCCACGATTTGCGACGTTCGAAACGTTCTTCACTGACTCCTTCTGGCAGATTCAAATCGCGTACACGGAAATTTGGACGCGCGGGATCGCCGCCCAAGGCGAACGGTCCGTAGGCGTTGCTCAAATATCCACTGCCTAAGTATTGACTGCCTTGGTTGGGTACAACGACATAGGGAGGCATGGCGCCACGCGGTCCCAGTTCATGTGAGACGACGCTACCCATGCTCGGATACACCAAGGCGGGACTGGGCCGATACCCGGTAAACATGCTATGTTCACCGCGCTGATGATCCACCTCGGTATGCGTCATACTGCGCACGACGGTAATCTTGTCGGCGATCTTGGCTGTGGACTCCATATGGCTACTGAATCGCACACCGGGCAGACTCGTCTGCACCGTATCGAGAATACCTCGATATTCGACTGGGGCATCGGGCTTTGGATCAAAGCTGTCCATGTGGGCAAAGCCACCTTGGAGGTAGATATGGATGACATTCTTGGCCGTTGGCACAATTGCCTTGCCAGTGGACTCCGCAGCTGCACTCTGCAGTTGGAAGTAATCGCCCAGGGTCAGCCCGACACCTGCTAACCAGCCGACTTGCAAAACTTCGCGTCGTCGAGGTTTGTGACTGGCGGTGTTCGACACCGACTTGCCTGCTCCATACGTCATAGAACTTTCCTTCGCAAGAATCGCTTATAAGTAAGACAAATTAACAATGTATGTCTGCCGATCATCCGAGACTATTTGGCCACAGTTTGTGCTTCAGCTTTGATGACTTCTGGCTTAAATTGCTGAAAACGCACAACCAATTTGGGACGCTGTTCGACCTTATCAAACTCGGACGCGTAGAAGTCCCAGCCATTGCCACCCGTATTGAGAAACACCCAGCCATGGTTGGCCTGGCCATTGACCCAACCTTGCAGCGTATCGGTAACGTCAAATACCGCTCCGGAAGAACTGGCAGCTATCTTGCCGAAAGTGAACCCGTCTTTATGACGAGCCGCCTCATAGCCGTCGGCTGAAACACCGGACACAAGACTGTCCCAAGTGGCGGACTCGTCGAAGGGCACCAACATCTTGTGAAGGTTGACCGTTGAACCTTGATCGAATGCGCTGACGATGAGCCGGGCAGATACAATTCGGCAGCGAGGTGGCACTTGATTGGACTTTGAACCGATGATCCCATCGAACCGCATCAGCACTTGACTTTCGCCGCCATCGTTGTTCGCATCGCTCGATGCGTTTGGGTTGTCACTCAAAATCGTTTTTGTAGCCAAGGCCCAAACCTCTGTATCGATGGTGCCTTGATAGCCCCCGACGCCCTGTTGAAAACTAACTTCGATGGAACCATCTACCGTGGGCTTGGCAGCTGGTTCGGCCGCGCGGTTGCCTTGGCCGCTCGACCAATAAACTAAGGTTGAAAGAGTCACCAACGTAGCCAGTATCGAGTTACCAAACTTCATTCCGTTTCCTTTCGAGTGAATCACCTTTGGCTCTGCTTGCCGACCGAAGATCTCAGGGCTTTATAGGCCGAAGATGTTCTTCTACTTCGGGTGGCAGTTCGTTCAGTTGATTGATCTTGCCTGGTTGTTTCACCAGTTCGAACGCGTCATAGAGTTGACCGATGGCGGTACGGGCTTCGAACCGTAACTTCCGGCCGTCAATGCGAATGATTTGATAGAGCTGAGTGTCTTCGGCCATGCGTTGCATGAACGACTGACGCTGAAGGTTGTACATTTTCGGGCCACTGACAGAGACGACATAGACGGTACCCGTCTGGCTATCCACTTGCTGAACACCAGTGGCCACATTGCCGATCGTTTGTGGAATCGTGGCTGTGGCCTTATCGCCAGCTGCGACGGATGAACCAACGGCCACTGCCGGCTTTTCCGCTGGCTTCAGGCTGCTGGGCACATGCAAGCCCGTTCGACCATAAGTGTGATCGTGACCTTGCAATACCAGATCAACTTTGTATTTGTCGATGATTGGTTTCCACAGCGCCCGCAACTGGGCATTGTCACGATCCTTGCCAGTTGAAAAGATGGGATGATGAAAGGTACATACAACCCATTCGGATTGATTTTCGGCGAGTACTTTGTCAAGCCACTTTGCCTGTAGCTCTTGCTGCTCGTTGCTGTTTAGTCCGATAAGGCGCATGTTGTGATACACAAGGGTGTAACAGGTTTCTTCCAGTCCGGGAGGTCCATTGAGCGGAAGTTCGAACTGAGGACGCCAGTGGTGAGACACCCGCCGAACATCAGAGCCAGTTTTGGCCATCTCATGATTTCCGGGGATGGCCACGTTTGGCATCATCGCGTTGATCCATGAGCCAGCGCCGCACCATTCGCCCCATTCTGCGTCGGCTTCCGCATTGTTTACCAGGTCGCCCGCATGCAGCAGGAAAGCCGCCTTAGGCGCATCGGTATAGGCTTCGCGTATCACTCGCGACCAGAGCGAACGAATGTTGTTCTGTGCATCACCAAAATAGATGAACGAAAAAGGCTCAGCCTTCTCCGATGCGGTCTTGAAGTGGAACCATTCGCTCCAATTTGCACCGTCACCGACGCGATAAGCATATTTCTGGCCAGGCTTTAAACTGTCAAGTTTGACGGTATGGAAGCGAGCCGTATTGTTGTCGGTCTTGAGCAGCTCCGCGTGCGCGTTGACACGCTTGGACTTCTCAGAGAAGTAGGGATTGGCTTCGGCAATCCCATATTCCATGAAGCCTTGAGCCACCTCGGTCGATGTCCGCCAACTGACAGCCATGCTGGACCGTGGATCGCCCGGTAGCGATAACACGATTCGATCCGGCATCGCGGTTGGCTGGTAGTAATCCGCCGGTTTGACAGCGACCGGCTCCGCCTGCCTATCTTGGGCTAACAACGCGTCGGTGTACATGGACATGACGGTCAATGTCGCAAGCGCGCAAACCATCCATACTGTCGATTTCGCGAGCTGATTCGTAGCAAGCTGGTACATTCAATTCCCTCACAGCATTAATTTGTTTGAGTTGCCTTGCAGATCGCTCTGGCCGATACTTTGCCCCTTGCCCCTGGTCAACGTAGTAATCACGGTTGACTGCTCACCAGAGCGCTACTCGATTCAGAATCTTTGGCTGGCTCCGGCGTTATTGCATTGGCTAAAAACTTGAGTTCTGGCATTTCCACATGATTCCGCCATTGTTCAATGGGCAAATCCCATGGTTCGCGACGGAGCGGTTCACGCTGCGGCATAACCCAGGAGCGCGCGTACCAGCCTCTTGGCTCTTTCGTAAGATCCACATTAGGATCGACCAACAATTCAGGCTTGCGACCATTGAGCGACGCCAGCGCCAACACATGTACGGCTGCTGGACGTCCAGTCGTGGCTTGATATTCGGCGCCCAGAAAGTGGGCAAACTGCAAAATCATTTCAGGATCGCGTCCAAATTTTTCGGACTGATCCGGCCCTAGAAAGCGGTTGATTTTTCCGTCCAATACTCGACCGTTGACTTTATCTTTGATCACAAATCCCAGCACAACGGACTTGCCGCGCAACATCATCCGCCAGGAGAAAT
>JADLDX010000306.1 GCA_020846515.1 Pirellulaceae bacterium | reverse complement strand
GGCAGTCGACTTGGTGTTCGACAAGAGTTCGTGGCAGATCCCGCCCTTGTTCCAGTGGTTGCAGCAGTTAGGGGATGTACCAGAGGAAGAGATGTTCCATGTCTTTAACATGGGCGTGGGGTTGGTCTTTATTGTGAACCCCTACTACGCAGGCACCGTACACGAGACTGCTCGCTCACTCGGCTTGAAGTCATGGGTGGTCGGCAACGTTGAGGCTGGGTCTGGTAAATCGCGCTGGCTTTAACGCGTGGCCACGTACAGTGCTCGGCTTACACAAGGGAACCTTATGGCCGAAGTATTCGAAATGACTCACCCTTTGGTGCGTCATCACATCACCATTTTGCGAGATTCGCGGACGCCCCCTGCCCTCTTCCGGGCTCAGACGCGTCGTTTGGCTACGTTGTTAGGTGCACAGGCGACTGCGGACCTGCCGCTGCGGGAAGCCCGAGTCAGTACGCCCATCACCGACTTTGTGGGCAGTGAATTGGCGGTGCGATTGGCACTGGTGCCCATTTTGCGAGCCGGTTTAGGGTTGGTCGAGCCGCTGCTTGAGTTACTGCCAGAGGCCGAAGTGTGGCACTTGGGCATGTATCGCGATGAAAAGACTTCGCAGCCGGTCGAGTACTACTGCAAGCTGCGCGCAGACAATCCGTGCGATGTCGGTATGGTGCTCGATCCAATGCTAGCAACCGGCGGTAGTGTGTTATCGGCCATCGAGGCTCTGAAACGCTGGGGATGTCCTGATATTCGGGTGTTGAGCGTCATCGCTTCGCAGCCTGGGATCGATCGACTGCGACGCGAACATCCCGATGTGAAGGTTTATGTTTGCGCCATTGATCCTGAACTGAACGATCGCAACTTCATCGTGCCCGGCCTGGGCGACGCAGGCGATCGGATCTTTAACACGTAGTTTAACAGTCTGCCGCAGGCGTACTCACACTGCCTTCAGGAGTCCGCCGATCGGTCAGACGCAGGGCTTAGTCGCAGCGACAGCAGAGTCCTCTTGTTGGCAGATTAGGGGGAGATTGACGAGTCGCGGAGCGATTCGTCTACATGCTGGACGAGTCGCGGCGCGATTCGTCTACGTGTCATCCAGGCCAACCATTTTGAGCAATTTGAGCGCGTTGGTGGTCGGTGTTGGCCCTGGGCGCATGATGTAATCGAAACGCATCTTTTGTACGCCGTCGATGGTTTCAAAGTACTCGCGGAAATGCACGATCTGGCTATAGGACTGGATAACACTCTGATCGGCCAGTTCCAAATCGTGCGTGGATATGGCCCCAATTGCATCACGTTCCAGCAAGCGCTGGATAACTTTCATCACGGCGATTTGGCGTTCACGACTGTTGGTGCCTTGCAGGATTTCATCGAGCAAGAACATCACAGGCGCATGCGAGGCTTTGTTCTCGTTGGCGTGCTGAGCGATATCGACGACTTCTTTTAATCGCTTGAGCTCGGCCATAAAGAACGACACGCCTTCTTTGAGGCTATCGCGTACGCAGATGCTGGTCGCTAACTCAAAGAGCGGTGACTGAAACAGGCCAGCGCAGACCGGTCCGCCTGTTCGCGCCAAGATTTGATTCAGACCCAGAGAACGCAGTAGCGTGCTTTTGCCAGCCATATTCGAACCGGTCACCAGCAGGAGTGGGCGCTGGCGATCGAGCTGCAGATTATTGTTCACACGTTGCTGGTTGGGCAGCAGCGGATGGCCCATCGTTTCAACCTTGAAGATCAACTGTGGATCGTCGCAAGGCGAAGGAAAGACCCAACTGGGATTCTCGTCAGCCAAGGTGGCGCTGGCAATTAGGGCTTCGCATCTACCGAGCGCTTCAAACCAACCGTGCGCGGCCGGACCAAACTTCTTCTTCCAACGTTCTAGGCTTTCCATCACGCGAAAGTCCCAGGCCACTACGAGCTGTAAAGCCAGATAGACGATGTAGAACAGTGGATCACGTTGCAGATTGGCCATGACCACGCGCCACATCAAGCTGCGAAAACCCGCCACTGCGGATAGCTCGCCCTGACTAGCGCTTTGCCGGATCTGTTCTAGGATCAGGCTATCGCCGGGCAGTTTGCCGATGGCCGCAAAGGCATGGCTGAGCTGTTGAGCATCGCGATTGGAGCCGGTCACACGTAAGAAAATCTCGTGCATCCAACTGCCCCAGCCCATCGTTAAGATCAAGTTGATGCCGAAGCCAGCGCCGATCATGCTGACCGCGATCCAAAGAATCGTATTGCTTGGCTCGGCGGCGAAGTTGGCGAAGACGAGAATCGTCATGCCGAGCGCAATCAAGGCGGGTGCGATCCAGGACAACGCGTGGGCCAGGCGATGGGCGGGCAACCAGGCCGGTTCCGCGGCCCAGGTCGCCAGCGCGGTAGCGTCGTTTGAATCATCGCTGATCGTGGCAATCGTATCGAGAATCTCTTCGCGCTGGGCATAGGCCGGCTGTAATTGCTTGACGGCTTGCTGTCGCTCTTTGAGCTGATCGGCAGTCGGCACTTGCAATAACCAACTGCCCAAAGTCCGACGTCCAAAGCCGGTACTAGGTAACGCCAGTAGCTGCCAGAGGCTGGTTGGTCCGAATAAATCGAGATCGTCGGCCAAGGCCGATTGCTCAGCGACGCCAGAGGGAATCACAGTCAGCGCTGCCCAACGCCGATCCATGCGAGCCAACAGTCGCTCGTAAAGTTTCTTTTTTCGAGTCGCGCTCATATCGGTCAAGCGAATATGTTCGTGCGCGGTAATGGCGACCAAGAAGGCCGCGGCCAGGCTCCAACCGATGACCAGCAGTAGCCCGCGTGGTTCGGCGCCCAGGTACCCTGCGCTCAGCAAGATGGCCGCCCCAAAGAACAGCGCCGTGCGCACCATGACGAAGACGCCGTTGCGTTTTTCAAGTCGGGCTTGCTGCTGCGCAATGTCGCTCAAGCGTGATTCGTAACGTGCACGTGCACCGCTGGGCTGCTCACTCATGTTCGTAAAAGCCTCGACCTGTTTTGACGCCCAAGTGACCTTGGCTGATCGGTCTGCGCAGTACGGCCAGCAGTTCATCGATCGGTACCGGCTGCGCGTCGGCCCACCTGGCGTTGGCCAGCACTTGCTCAATCACATCCAAGCCGATGTTGTCCATCATGGCGAATGGACCTATCGGCATACCGCTAACTGTCCTCCACGCGCGATCGATATCTTCGATGTCGGCCACATCGCGCGCGGCTAACTCAAGCGCACTCCGCAGTACGGACTGCAACAACCAATTGAAGACATAACCGGGCTGTTCACGGCGTAGTCGCAATGGATATTGATCGATCACTCCGGAGAGCTCCGTTAAGCGGTCGAGCACCCACGGCTCAGTGCCCCCGTGGCCGACGATATCTGCGATGCTTGATCGATGCAGCGGTACATGAAAGTGCCAGTGTGCGAAACGCTCGGGTGAAGCCACGAATTCAGCCAATGTAGATGGCGTAAAGTAGGAGCTATTCGAAGCAATGATCGTTTGCTTGGGAAACAGTTGGGAGAATTCTCGCAGAACGCGGCGCTTGAGGCCTAATGTTTCCGAAACGCATTCAAGCACTACGGCCGTATCGGCTACTAACTGTTCCATCGATTGGCCAAAGCCAACACGACTAGACCACTGGCTCGCCATTTCGCTGGTCAGGCCCAGCTGCGATGGACTCTCGAGAATGCTGGACACATAAAGTTCAGCAGATTGTTCCATCCACTGTTTAGCGTCGTTGAGTACGCGATCGTTTTTGTCGACCAGATCGACGCGCAGGCCGCAGATCGCCATGCGCAGGCCGACCTGTCGGCCGATCCATCCGGCGCCGACAATCAGCACTCT
>JADLDX010000305.1 GCA_020846515.1 Pirellulaceae bacterium | reverse complement strand
CGCTTGAACTCGATCTTGACCGGAGCCGACCTGTCCAGCGCCTCAAGCTGCTTTTCAGCATAGGCGGAGGCAGGATAAAGACCTCCGAGGTGGCGCTTGAACAGGATGGGCGGGGCTTCATGCTTCAC
This sequence comes from Pirellulaceae bacterium, assembly GCA_020846515.1. GTDB lineage: Bacteria > Planctomycetota > Planctomycetia > Pirellulales > Pirellulaceae > Aureliella. The sequence continues at coordinate 3,357 of JADLDX010000305.1, read as the reverse complement.
GGCGTGCCTCCGCTATCTCTGCTCGTTTCGGACTTGCTTTGCAAAAGGCGTCAATCAGCGCCGCAACATCCTTACCCTGCCAGAATGTCTCTTCTCCCAGCCCATGTTGCAGGCGATGACAGGATGCACACAGACTGACAGTTCGCCAATCATCCGGCTTCTGACCAATTCCGGCATAGCTTCCCAGCCTGACATGCGCCACCTGAATACCGGCAGTGCTGTCACACATTGAGCAGGCATGGTTGCGCACGAAGTTGCAGTGGGCGGTTGAACGCCACCGGCTGCTGCGCTTTGGGGTTTTTGGGATGCGGCGCGGTAGCATTTAGATCACCCGACGCTTTACATTATCGAGCATGGCGCAGGTGAGAAATAGAACGTCGTCATCGAGCGCACTATCAAACTGCGGCGCGCCACCTCCCCGAGGCTCTCCAAACTCCCCCGGCCTATCGGCCGCGCGATTCCCACCGCTGGCGCGCGTTTCACCCTGCGCGCCGTCGAGTATGGTCAGTACCGCCCCCGGACCTTGAAGCACAACCTCGGTGGTATAGCGGTCATTGCCAGACTGGTCCTGCCATTTACGGGTGCGCAGCTGGCCCTCCAGATAGACCTTACTGCCCTTGCGCAGATACTTCTCGGCGACACCTGCCAGACCTTCCGAGAATATGGCTATGGTGTGCCATTCGGTGCGCTCTTGGCGCTGTCCGTCCTTTTTCCAGCTTTCGGAAGTGGCGATGCGGATGTTGCAGACCTTGCCGCCATTCTGAAAGCTTTTGGTTTCAGGGTCGGCTCCAAGATTGCCCACCAAAATCACCTTATTGACGCTACCGCTCATTACGCTGCCCTTTTCTTGAATTGAGAAATACGTTTGTTGATTGCTTCGGAGATCATGGATTGATGCCCTTGGTCGTTGACGGTAGCGGATTCGCGCTCCCAAATGGCTTTTAGGGCCGCTTGGGTGTTCTGCGTTTCGATCTCCGCTAGGACATCAAGGATATGATTGGGAACTTCGTCAGGCTCCCTGTTCGCGGCGAACTCGCGCTCCATCTGAGCAACATATTTCACATCATCGAACCTGCCCAAGAATACGTCCGCGTTAAAACCAAGCTGGCTCAGCAGCTTTGTGATGGCATCGGTCGTCGCCTTCTTGGGCGCATCACTATCAACACGTCCGTTTTTGTCTTTCCACTCATCACAGCCGATCATCGGGCCGAATGTGTTCTCGCGGCTGCCGTGCCATAGGGTTACAGGCACCATAACGAGCGTGTCGCAAATAATGGGGTCGCCGGACATGTAGCCCCAACCAATTCCAATCGGCCCGAATTGCTCCGTCGCCTCCATGATCTGGTAATTCGCGCTGATAGACGTGAACCCGCCCCTCTGATTTACTTTCTTGGTGTAGGCGGGATTTGTCTTTTCGACCGCCTTCCATAGCTTCATGTTGTCGGTCATGCCGCACTCCGTTCTTCGTGTACAATGACACCGGGAAGAACGCGGCAGCCCATGCGGACATCGGTTTGCGCCTCGCTATCGAGCCATGCCTTCAGGGCGTCGGGGCGGGTAATCTTGTAGTGCGCCAGCAACTTGCCATAGTCGGTCACTTCCGCCCGATAGGACGTGCGAAGGCCGGTTGCTTCCCGATCTATCCTGTTGGCGATCTTGGTGAGCTTCGACGCCTGCTTCAGTTGTTCTTCGGCCGCGAATTTCTCTTCTAGGCTGTCGGATTGTTGAAGCACCTCTCGCGCCGCCTTTTCCTTGGCCTCAGCTTCTTCGCGGGCGATCCGCGCTGCTTCATCCTTTGCCTTCTGCTTGGCATTCCGGTATGGTGTCAGAACGCGCTTGATCTCGCCTGTTGCAGCATCGCAGCGGTCAAGGATGGGCTTCCACCGCTCCTGCACTGCCTTGGCGGCTTCATCGTGCGGCTTCTTCTCAACCACGCGGGCAGCGTCGGCATCTTTCTTAGCCTTGCGCACGTCATCCAAGAGCGCGTCTAACGCTGCGTCCTGATCGTCGGTTGTGACCTCGCCGCCTGTCAGGCTATCAGAGACGAGCACGAACAGGTCTTCAATGTGCATGGACAGGGCTTCGTATGGGGGCGGGTTGTTGGAGGCGTTCATCAGAACATCCGATCTATAATTTCGACCAAATAGGCCGCGTTGACTTTCTCAGGATCATTTTCCCGAACTTTGCTCATAAGCTCGATAAAATAGGCGCTATCGACGCCAGTAAGCTGGTCCTGCAAAACATCTGGCTCGGCCAGATCAAGCTCTGACACCTGCATCATCATCTTGAGGATTTGCCCCGCGTTAATGACCCATCCGCGCCGGATGAACTTCCGCAGGCGAATGACGCTGCACACCGGGTATTTACTACCGACGTAGCGCAGTTCTTTGCACAGCAAACTTTCCAGCGCGGGCTGACGGAGTGTTAGATTGCCGTCCTTACTGGTCCAATAGTTGGTGCAGTGGACGAAATCGTAATTCTCATGGATTGCATCTGCCGCGCCATAGAAGCGCAGCACTATCTGGACCTTGTCGCTCAGTGTGATCGCGTTGGTCGACATGAATACTGGGCGGTAGACAGCCCCTTCGGTTTGGAGCGCCAGTTGCTCGGTTTCCTGATAGGCTTCCTCGATCTCGCCCACGTCGGACATAACTTCGCCAACGTAGCCAGCGGCACGATCCTCCGGCGAACTCTCGAAATACTCATACTCGGAGGTTGCTCCATCGGCGCTGGCGATGCCCGCCGACTTCACAACGATTCGAACACGGTTATCACGGTCGTCTACAGTGACGGCGCAGGGGATGCCGTGGCGGTTCTTAACCTCGAAGCGCTTCACATAATATTCTGCGACCGCCTTTGTCGTGGCGTGGTCGGTGAAGTAGAGATCAAAGTCGTTGATCTTCTCACCAAGCAGCATCGATGCGATACAACCTCCGGTGATGATCGTGTTATTCTCGACCAACTTGCGGACCGCTTCGTCCTCGATGGTGTCTACGAGCGACTTGAACTTCTTGGCGAGAATGGCCTTAATCGTCTTGGCCTTCATGCCGCGATGGCTTTCTATGGTCATGCTGCTTGCCTTTCTCTGATTTTCTGTAGGGCGCGGGCGACTTCATCCTGAATGCGGACAAGCTCCTGCTCCCATGAAGCGAGCTGATCGGCGCGCGCACAGCCGACAATTCCGGCGTCACGATGCATCGCAACAATGAGTTGATCGACATCGGTATAACTCATCTCAAAACTCCTTAGACTGCATATCCAACCGGCTTACGAACTCAGGCCAAGCCCGCCACAGAGACATGCCTATCCCATAAGCAAACAGGGCTGCGGTGATGATGATTAGGGCGGTCATGGTTG
>JADLDX010000304.1 GCA_020846515.1 Pirellulaceae bacterium | reverse complement strand
TGGACTTTGTACGCGTCGAAGATGATGTCTTGAACATATTGATGGATACGCAAATCCCTCGCCAGAAGAGCCATGCTCGACCGCCGATTGCCTTGCTGCTGGCCTGTTACACCGGAGCCTTCGATGCGCGAGAGGATTGTCTGTCCGAGCAGATGGTGATGAGCCCTGGTGGTCCGGTGGCATCCATCGCGGCCACGCGCGTAACGGGTCCCTATGGATTGGCAACGATGACCAGTCGCATGTTGGACGAGTGTTACGTGGAGAGAACTCAGTCGCTGGGTCAAGTGTTTTTAAGTGCCAAGCAACAAATGCTGTTGCCCGATCTACCGATCGATTCGTCTGAGTCACCGCGCGATGCTCAAATGCAATTGATCACCGCGGTGGCCTCGGCGCTCAGCCCACCGGGATATGACCTTTTGGCCGAACGTCGCGAACATGTATGGCAAGTGAATCTTTTGGGCGACCCGCTCCTGCGGCTGAACCATCCCGACGCCATTGAGCTAAAGGCTCCGTCACGCGTTCTGCCTGGCGAACCGATGGCTATAAGTGGTTTGTCACTGCAGAGCGGCAAAGTCACCGTGGAATTAACCTTACCACGCGATCGTTCTCCCAAAAACCTGTATGTAGCGGGCAAGTTTTCCGCTGATGCGCAGGTGCGAGAGAAGATGCACAGCAGTTATGCACTCGCCAACCAGCGAACGCTCGTCTCTAAAACATTGGAGTTGGCTCTTCCCGGCCCGTTTGAATGCGAGCTGCAGGTGCCCATGGATGTGATGCCCGGACGATATATCGTGCGCGTGTTCATCGAGGGGAAATTAACTTGCTCGGCCGGATCGACAGAAGTCCAAGTCGCTCGCAAACGACGCTAGTAGGTAGCCACCGGTAGCCACCGCTGCCAAGCGGTGGATTTGCCTGGCGCCGAGTCCACCGTCTGGCGACGGTGGCTACATGACGGGTGGCTACATGACGGGCGGGACTCGAAAGCACTCATCATCATGTTGGGGTGCATTGGCCAGCGCGGTCTCGCGAGACAGACCACTGCGCACGATGTCGGCGCGGAGAACAGAATGGATGTCCATAGCATGAGCCAGCGGTTGGACACCCTCGGTGGGTACTGTCTTGAGTTGCTCCACCAGCTCTACAATGCGGTTCAACTGACCAGACAAGGCGACCACGTCGGCCGGAGCTATTTCTAGCTTCGCCAATTTGGCCACCTTGAGAACTTCGTCAGCCGAGATACCCATATTACAGACCAGCACTAAGTCTTAGGTGTGGTCGGCAGTTGGAACGGCTTCTGTTTGACGATTTTGCGAACCACGCCGCTACGAATGCATTGCGTGCAAACTCGCAGCGTTTTGTGCTGGCCGCCGGGTAATTCGACTTTCAGCGTCTGCAGGTTCGGCTGGAATTTGCGACGAGTGATACCGGTAACTTTCGTACCGACCCCGCCCAAATACTTCGCTTTACCGCGAATTTCAACTTGATTTCCAACCGAGGCGGTCTTGCCGCATACTTCGCAATGGCGGGCCATTTAGGTCGCTCCCAATCTCTACGTTCATGCAATTCAACGCCGGCAGCTAGAAATTACGCCACCCGAAGGGCCAAAGTATACCCAAAGCCCGCCAACTGGCAACGGCACTTTAAGCGGCAGTCAGGCAGTGCATTACCACCTGGCCCGGTCACCAACCGTCACGGGGGCGGGATCGTCAGGTGGACGTCGGTGCCCGTGGGCGAAGATTTAATTTCCAGATTCAAGCCGGCTTCGCGGGACCGCTGACGCATGCTCTTGAGACCAAAATGGCCCGGATACTGGGCAGCGGGGTCAAAGCCTTGGCCATTATCGCTGACTACAACGTGCATCTGACTTGCATCCGAGGTCCAGCCCATATTAATGGATACCTCTTCCGCACCGCTGTGCCGCACCGCATTCATGGCAGCTTGCTGGACAATTCTAACCACCGACCAGGCCAGGGCTGGTTCCAACTCGGGCCAGCCGGGCTGAGGCAAATGAACGCTAACTTGAGGTTTGCCATCGTGCGTCTTGCGCGAAAGTATTTCTGCGGTACCCTCTAGGGCTGCGACGACGTTGGCCTGCTCATCCGATTCGAGCCCTTCCACGAAACGAATCAGGTGCCGCCCCTCTTCGGTGGCTTGGTTCAAATAGGCCAGTATTTGCGAAAGGTTAGAATCAAGATTGTCGATTGGTCGCTGCTCCTTCACAGCGGCGACCAGAGCCGCCATATGCATGCGTGCTCCGATAACCCATTGCATCAATCCATCATGCAATTCATAGGCGATCCAACGCGGCTGGGTCATGGGATTCCTAAAGATCGAGAGCGTCCAAGTCATCAACTAGTTTATCCACGCTGCTCCAGTCGACGTTTTCTTCCAGCGAAGATGCGGCCAGAGGTGTCGATGGGTAGGCCCCATCACCGAGCCTGGTCGACTGCATCGACGATGTACCGTTTTTCGGTGTGCTATTTATCGGCATCGCACCAGCGATGATCGGCAATTTCGCCAGCATGGGGCGTTCCGCTTGACCCTGATCGTCACTGGTGGGCGACGCACCGCCTGGGGCTGGTCGCAGGGTTGAGGGTGTTGAAGCGAGCGTTGATGAGAGGTTAGTGGTTTGCGGCATGCTGACACCAGGCTTGCCGGGCCCCAATTGCAGGGAGACCAGTTGCACGGCCTGTGCGGCGACCAGCGCCTGACATTGATCCAGCAAATTCGCGATGCGCATGTTCATGGTCAACTGAAAGTAAAAAATGCGTCGCTGCCCTTGTACGGAAGTTGACTCGGCGCGAATCTCGGCTGGGCTCCGCAGGCAATCAACAAAATGACCAGCTTGACCAAGACGTTGCCAGGCCGCCGCGGCCACATCCATTTCTAAAAAACTGGCCAGAATGACATCGCGCATATGACCCTGCAAACACAAGTGATCTGTGCTGCCCGGCTCGATCGTGCTGATGTCCCCTACCAAATTGGCGTCCAATTTAGGCAATAGCAAAGCTGCTGCGACGATATTCTCGATTAGCTCAACTGCAGTTGCATCTCGCCGTGCAGGTTGCGAAAGAATAAACGGTATGCGTGCCGCCATGAAGTGGGTTCTCGTAGAGTCAGTCTTGAGTCAGGGGGCAGGAGTCTTGAGTTTGGAGTCTGATGTCTGGGCTCGGCACCATCATAAGCCAACAACTCGCCCAAGAGAAGCAAACGCCTCAATTGCAGGCCTATTCTCGGAAGACCGGGCTATTCTCGGATGACAGGGCAGGGGGGCAGTGAGTCCAAGAACACGCGGCCGTAGGGTTTACTGACGATGCGTGAGTCCAGTATCACCACGATGCCTGAGTCGCTGGCCGTGCGAATCAGCCGCCCAAAGCCTTGTCTGAGTTTGATCACTGCCTCAGGAATTTGATAGTCGCGAAATGGATTTCCGCCCGCGTCACGAATCGCATCCAGTCGGGCTTCCAACAGCGGGTGATCCGGTACGCTGAATGGTAGCTTGGTTATGATCACATTTCGCAGCGCATCGCCTGGCACGTCGACTCCTTGCCAGAAACTGTCCGTACCGAACAGGGCCGAACGAGGCGTGCGTCGGAAATGATCTAGCAATTGGGTGCGCGGCGCTCCGTCCGCCTGGCTAAACAACTGCAAATTGTGCTCGGCGAACCAACCGCTGAGTTGTTGAGCCATTTTGCGCAGTAGCCCATGGCTGGTAAACAGAACAAAGGCATGCCCATCAGTACGGCTGATATATCGCTTGATCAAGTCTGGTAAACATTGCTCATACTCCAGTCGCTTCAGCGACGGGTCCGGCACGCCCGGCAAGACGATTATCTCGGCTTGCTTCTCATAATCGAATGGACTGCCCAGTCGAAGTGTGCGACTACCCGTGGCACCGATGCGCGATTGAAAAAATTCAAAGCCATGCGGCTGGCCGCGTTTGCTGCCACTTGTTGGCAAGCTCACAGGCTGGGACGCACTTCGAGACGCGCTGTTGGAAGTTTTCTGGGACGCAGTTGGTTGACTGGTTGGCAATCTGGTCTGGCCACCGATACTGATGGTGGCGCTGGTCATGATGACGCTAGGCACAGTCTGAAACAACTTCTCGCGCAAGTGATGACTGATATCGATCGGTGCGGCATGCATCTCCACTCTCAGATCGCCACGCCGCGTCAATGTGCGCTCAGCCCAGTAGACCATCTCTTCGTCGCCAAAGCTCAGCCAACTAGTCAGTTGCATTCCGAGTGCCTCCAGGCGACTAGCCAGACCACCCAATTCGGCTCTTCGCGAGGGATCTTCGGATTTCTCCGCGATGCCGCCTAGCGTCCGACTCAAGTCAGTTAACATCTCGGATACAAAATTCGGGATGGTTAGCCGCGCACGTACGCGTCGTGTCGTAATCGAGGCATCAGGGCCCATCCACTGATCCAAGTCAAAAGCCATTTGATCAGTGGCGATGTGAATTTGCCCCACTTTCTCCGCCAGGCGTTTCAAATCCAGCGCGATCAACAGGCCTTTACCGGTCGCCGGATTGTATAGCTTGTTGAGCGCGTACACGATCTGGCCATTGGTGACTTTGATACCCAGATAATCGCTGGCTACGCTTTCAATGGTGTGGCATTCATCCAAGATCGCTGCATCGTATTCCGGCAAAATCCCAAAGCCAGTCGATTGTCGAACAGCTAAATCACTGAAGAATAAAGCGTGGTTGACCACCAGGATGTGCGCTCCGGAGACACGATTGCGCGCTTGGTAGTAGAAGCACTTATTGTGGGTCGGGCATTTGCGACCCAAACAGTTTTGACTGTCGCTGGCCACTTCGTCCCACAAGGAACTGGACGGACGAAAGGGAAGCGAACTGAGCGAACCGTCGCTGGTGGTTTCCAGCCACTTGTCCATCGTGCGCAGCTGCTCGACCTCCGAATCGTTTAGCAGGGCTGAAGCGCGCAGGCGAGCCAGTTGATATCGTCGCCGGCTCAGGTAATTGCCACGCCCTTTAACCAACACCGATATGAACTCGCGCGGGATGACGCTGTTAAGCAGTGGCAGGTCTTTACCGATCAACTGCTCCTGCAACGCAATGGTGTGTGTGCTAACCACCACACGTTTGGACTTGCGTTGGGGCTGCTCGCGTTTTTCAGAGTCGCTATCGTCCTCGGGCGAAGCGGGAGACCCTGGAGAGCTTGGTGCATCGCCGTCTTCACGTTGGTCTGCCGTCGCATGCAAGATGGCCGGAACCAAATATGCAAAGCTTTTCCCAACTCCAGTACCAGCTTCGGCAATCAGATGCTTGCCATCGCGCAGCGCAGCGGCCACCTCATGAGCCAACGCCAATTGCTCAGGACGATTCTCATAATTTCCCAATCGCCTGGCGATGCTACCGGCCGGGCCAAGGATTGAATCTACATCCAGCGACAAAGACCGGACCTTTTGGTTGGTTACTAAACACTAACGGCCAAAGGCGGATAAATCATGTACGTTTGAACATCTTATCCAACTGCTCGCGACTAAAGAACAGGGCAGTGGGGCGGCCATGAGGACAATGATGGGTATCTTGGTAGTGATACCGTTGTTCCAACAAGGCGGTAATCTCTTCGGGCGATAACTTATCCCCGGCCTTAATCGCTGCCTTGCAAGCAATCATGTTCAATAGATCATCCAGAAGATCACGAGCGCTGGGCTCCTTGCCGCCGTCCATCAGGGGCTGCAAGACTTGTCGGAGCATCTCAGCGGGACGCAGGTTGGCGAGCATGGCGGGATACGATGTCATCAAGATTGTGTCGCCGCCAAACGGTTCTACGTTGATACCGATCTTGGCCAATAGTTCGCGGCAATCCAAAGCGGCGGCCGCCTCGGCGGGCGTCAGGTCCAGTGGCTCTGGTACCAACAGTTGCTGACTCTCCAACTGGCCCTCGTCCAATTTCTTGCGCAACTGCTCATACAAAATACGCTCATGCAAAGCATGTTGATCGACGACCACCATGCCTTGGTCATCCTGCGTGATCAAATAGCGATTGTGAATTTGAAAGCCCAAGTGACTGGCAGCTGCGTGTGTGGTATGCGCCGGGTCCACGCGCATGGTCTGGTCGTTTGAACTGGGTTGCCCCGTCCAGGGCGTCTCGCTGTGGCCGGCCGCGCCGACCGGCCAAGGCGCCGATGCTGCACCGGATAACTGGACGCTGGACAATTGCGGACCAGACAACTGGGCATTGGGCAACTGCGCATTAGGCAACTGAGTGTGGGCGAGGGCCTGGGCAGAGCCAGTGGCGACGCCCGCTGGGTTGGGTGGCCAGGCCGAGGCAGGGCCAAGTGAACTAGCCAAAGTTGAAGGTAGCGGATTGGTCGTCGAAAAAGCGCGAAATTCAGGGACGTTAGCAGAAAGTGGTAATCGACCGGTGACCGGCAGTGGCAGATTGTTCGCATTGGCCGAGCCAGCCGTCATACGGTCGGCATGGGCTTGCCATCGCTCGTCGTCGCGGCTGGACGGCGGCGCGTAACTGGCATCGATCGAGCCCGATGAATCGCTGGCGGGTGTTGGTGACGAACGCTGTAGATCGGCGTTTCGAACGCGAGCGGTCAGATCGGTCGACAGGAACCGATGACGCAACGTCTGCAACATCTGCGAATAGATCTTGCCACCTTCTTGAAAGCGTACCTCCAACTTGGTTGGGTGAACATTCACGTCCACCAGTTGGGCAGGCATATCCAAATGGAGAAAGCAAACCGGAAAACGACCGACCATTAACAATCCCCGGTAGGCTTCGCCCAACGCATGTTGTAACGAACGGTCGCGGATATGGCGTCCATTCAAGAACAGGTACTGCATGCGATTGTTACCGCGGCTGACCGCTGGATCGGTAACAAAGCCATGCAGGCGAATTTCTTCGTGTTGACTTTCAACCGAGATCAGTGAATCAGCAATCTCGTGGCCGAAGAATTTCGCAATGCGTTCGACCATATTGTGCGTGCTGGGCAGATCGAACAGCTGACGCGTACCGCTCTGCAAGGTCATGTGGACTTGGGGATAGGCCAATGCGATGCGGGTGAAGGCCTCGACGACATGACTGGCTTCGGTTTGGGGGGCTCGCAGAAACTTGCGTCGGACCGGAGTGTTGAAAAACAGATGTCGTACTTCCATCACCGTGCCAACTGCGGCCGCGGCCGGAACGACCGGGTCAGAGACGCCACCGCGAACTTGCAATTCGGCGCCGGCTTGTTCGGTGGCCACACGACTGCGCAGCATCAAGTGGCTGACCTCCGCAATTGAAGCGAGCGCTTCACCACGAAAGCCCAAGGAGTGCACATCAAACAGATCGTCGGCCGTTTGGAGTTTGCTGGTGGCGTTACTAGCGATGGCCAGCGGTAGATCGGCCGCATCGATGCCACAGCCATTGTCGCTCACACGAATCAAGTCCAGGCCACCGCTTTCAATTGTTAACTCTATGCGTGTGGCTTTGGCATCAATGCTATTTTCCAGCAGTTCCTTGACCACGCTGGCCGGACGCTCGATGACTTCGCCAGCGGCGATTTTGTTGATAATGCTGGTAGAAAGCTGTCGAATTGTGGGCATATTGCTCAATCATCCTCTGGTTCGACCGACGAATCCGAGACAGTGCCGGTCGGTTGATCGTCGTGCCGATATTTGTCCAATTTGCGATACAGCGTGCGTGCGCCGATCGCCAGAATTTTGGCAGCTTCCTCGCGGTTGCCGGCGGTTAACTTGAGCGTCTCTTCGATGGCCCAGCGTTCGATCGTTTCCATGCTCTGACCAATTAAGTGCGATTGACCGCCGCCTGGTTCAGCGTTGGCTACGGGGCCGCTTGAGACCGTGGAACTGGCCGGTCGTTCCGTTGATGCAGGCCGGACTGACAAGAGCGGATCGCCCTCTTCCATTAACTCGGGCGGCAGGTCGTCCAAATCCAGCACGCGGTCAGTGTCTAACACGACCATGGTCTCGACAAAGTTCCGAAGTTGTCGAATGTTCCCTGGCCAGTTGTAACTGAAAAATCGTTTGGTGACGGCCGGCGCGAAACTGGCTAGGGGTTTGCCGTGGCGACGCAAAAACTGTTTCTTGAAATGATCCATCAACGGCACGATATCGTCACGTCGCTCGCGCAGTGGCGGCAAGTGAATGGTCACTACCTTCAATCGATAGAATAGATCGTTACGAAACAAACCTTGATCGACCAATTGCTCCAATGGGCGATTGGTAGCGCTGAGCAATCGCACATTGACCTTGATGGCTTTGTTGTCGCCAACTCGCGTGATCTTGTGTTCTTCCAGCACTCGCAGCAGTTTAATCTGGGTGCTCATCGGCATATCGCCAACTTCGTCCAGGAACAGCGTACCGCCGTTGGCGTATTCGAACGCGCCTACTCGATCGCTGACAGCATCGGTGTAGGCGCCCTTAACATGGCCGAACAATTCGCTTTCCACCAGGTTCTCAGAAACGGCTCGCGTGTTGAGTGCCTTGATACG
>JADLDX010000303.1 GCA_020846515.1 Pirellulaceae bacterium | reverse complement strand
ACGGGAGAACGACGTTGGCATTTGGCTGGTTCAGCTTTGGTCGCAGCCATTGGATGGGCATTGGTCGCCTGCGGACCACCACCGTCGGTTGCAATGGTCGGGTTGTGTCTCGCACAAGCCGGGATGATGAGCATGCTGCCGGTCTTCTGGACTTTGCCCAGCGTATTCTTATCTGGAGTAGCTGCCGCTGGTGGCATTGCACTGATCAATTCAGTCGCCAACATCGGAGGATTCTTCGGAGCGTCCATCCTTGGACAATTTGGACTCTGGTCGATGGCAGCGATCTTGATGTCCGGTAGTCTGCTCGCGGCAAGCGTCTTACGAAACTGGAGTCCGAATCGTTCCCTTGATATCGGTGCCTCAGCATTGCCATCTGGGCGAATTCAATCGCAGAGGGATAGCACAGATGGCAGGGCCGGAGCACAGATGGGAGAGACAAATGAGTGAATATATTTTGGTCGACAAAACCCAACAGCTCATTCGTGGATTCTTTGCAGTGCAGAATGATGTTGGACTCGGACGAAACGAGGAAGTCTATCAACGAGCGTTCGAGATTTGGACCAGTGAAGAACGATTACCGATTGTGAGTAAACCTCCGGTGCAATTACTGATTCGAGATCAAGTCGCGCACACGCTCGATCGAGTTCACGTGCAACGACGCATCTTCGATCCCGTCGAATCTGCCCTGACCGAGGACTTTTCCTTTTGGACAAACCACATAGATGGTCCAGACCCGAAATTGGGCTCGCCATTCGCAACGCGATTCATTTGGTTTACAACGAGCATCGTACCGGATACAACTTGGCGGTCACCGAACGATTGCTACTGACAGCATTGTCGATCTGTCAACTCGACGTTACCACTCGACCGATCGCACCGGCCATGTTCCACCAACAAGTTGTTCATGAAAGTGCTCTCGAGTGCATCGTGATCGCTGGAAAGTTTGTCATGACGCTTACAGCCCATTTTGATAGCAACGAATTCGCCAAGAGCCTTGGCCTATCGCATATGAAGACCCTCAACGCACCCTGGGGTGTTGCCGCAAACTTCGGCGTCAAAACACTTCAAGTCACTGCGCTGAGGTACCGCACCAAATAGATTCATCTGTGCATCGGCCTTGCTATCTGTGCTAACTCCAATAGCACAGATGGCAATGCCGATGCACAGATGAAAAAGAACGAAGAAATAGACAATGAACAAAATGTTTGATCTGACTGAACGCGTTGCAGTTGTATCTGGTGCGGCGCAAGGATTGGGACGTGCTACGGCGCTGGCATTGGCACAACATGGCGCCCACACTGTGCTCGTCGATCGTAATCGCGAGGGTGCCGAATCCACCGCCGCAGAAGTCCATTCGCTTGGTCGTGAAACATTGGTTGCCAATATCGACGTCTCCAATCCCGATTCGATCGCTGAACTGTTTCGACAGGTCGATGCCCGCTTCGGTCGAGTTGATTTTCTGGGCAACATTGCTGGCGATGGGCATCTCGCAAAACCAGAAGATCTCACGATCGCGGATCTTCATCGCGTGCTACAGAATTTAGTAGTCGGTCGTTTCGCAATGTGCCAGGAAGCGGGCCGGCGCATGCTGGCGCATGGACGCGGTTCGATCATGAATATCGGTTCGCTGGCAAGTTCGACCGCGCTTGGTCGAGGACATATCGCCTATAGCATGGCCATGGGCGCAGTCATTCAAATGACTCGCGAACTCAGCACCGAATGGAGTTTCCGTGGCGTACGTGTGAACTGCGTCACTCCGGCACAAGTGGTCAACCCGAGCCTCGAAGCCCGCATGGCCGCTGATCCGACACTGGAGGGGCGTTTTCTTCACGGAATCCCTGCCGGACGACTCGGTCAACCGAACGACATCATGGGCCTGGCGGTCTTTCTGGCCTCCGACAGTTCACAATGGATCACAGGCGCCATCATTCCGATGGATGGCGGCAATATGGCCATGAATGCCGGCGGTACACCAGGTCACGAGCAGCGGGCCATCCAATCGTTTCGTGCAGAGAGCAAGTAGGAAGTTATGAACCAGAACCAGTACCTCTCGGACGAGCAGATCCTCGCTCTCTATCGGACGATGCAAGTCATTCGTCAGACCGAAGAAGAACTCGCGCGCTGTCATCAGCGCGGGCTCATCCACGGAGCATGCCACACGTATGTCGGCCAAGAGGCAATTGCGACGGGCGTCTGCGCTCATCTGACCGACCGCGATCCGATCTTCTCCACACACCGCGGACATGGCCACGCGCTTGCGAAAGGGATGCCACCGCGTGAACTCATGGCGGAACTCTTCGGTCGCGACACTGGCTGCTCGCGCGGACGTGGAGGGTCCATGCACCTTTTCTCGCCGGAAATCGGCATGATGGGGACCAGTGGCATCGTCGGCCCCTGTCTGTTGCAAGCCTGCGGTGGGGGATACAGCTCGAAGATCCTCCAGAACAGCACGGTCGCGGCTGCATTCTTCGGCGACGGCGCTGTCAACAATGGCGCATTCCATGAAGCGCTCAACATGGCCAGTATTTGGAAATTGCCGGTGTTGTTCATTTGTGAAAACAACCAGTTCGCTACCGAAGTTCCGTTTTCATATTCAAGCGGCAATCCAAACGTCGGCTCGCGCGGTGCGGCGTATGGCATCACGGGCGTGACGGTCGATGGGAACGATGTCCTGGAGATCTATCGAGTCGCAGGCGAAGCCGTCGCGCGGGCGAAAAATGGTGGCGGTCCGACGCTGATCGAATGCCTGACGTATCGCACCCGCGCCCATGCAGAAGGTATGGGCGACTTCACCTACCGAACCAAAGAAGAAGTTGCGGCCTGGAAGGAGAAATGTCCTATCATCCGACTGAAGTCTACCGTAATTTCGCAGTCGTCTCGAGGCGACGAGTTTGCCACGCGTCTTCTATCCATCGAGCAAGCAGTGGCGAACATCGTTCGTGAAGGGCGCGAGTTCGCCGAAGCCAGTTCGCCGCCCGCTGCCCAGTCCGCTACGACCCATGTCTTCGCTGAGCCGTCGTCTCGTCCTCGTTTGCCGAGCCCAAGCGAACCGGGACCGGGGGCGCATGAACGTCCGCTCTCGTTCGTTGCCGCCACACTTGAAGCGCTCGATCACGCGATGGCAGCCGATCCAACCATCTTCATCATGGGAGAAGGGATCGGCGTGCGTGGTGGTAATTTCACCACAACGCATGGCTTGTATGCCAAGTTCGGTCCCGAGCGACTGTGCGACACCCCGATTTGTGAACGCGGCTTCGTCGGCCTGGCCTGCGGCGCGGGAATGACCGGGACGCGGCCGGTGATCGACTTCATGTTCATCGATTTCATCAACGACTCGTTCGGTGAGATCGTCAATCAGATCGCCAAGATGCAGTATATGAGCAGCGGCCGCTTGAAGATGCCGGTCCTGCTCCGCGGTTGTGGCGGCGTCGGTCACTCGGCAGCGACCCATCATTCCGGCATGTATCACTCGATCTACTCCCACATCCCAGGATTGCGAGTTATCTTGCCCTCGACACCCTACGATGCCAAGGGGTTGATGGCACACGCGCTGCGCAGCGATGATCCGGTCCTGTTCCTAGAACATCGCGAGCTGATGCAAGTAAAGGGGCATGTTCCCTCGGAGCATTACGAGATTCCATTTGGTCAGGCGCGCGTGCATCGCCCTGGAACCGATGTCACGGTCGTCGCTTTGTCGCTGATGGTGCAGCATACCCTGAAAGCTGCCGAGCACCTGATGGCTGAAGGGATCTCAGTCGAGGTCATTGACCCGCGTACTATTTCGCCGCTGGATATCGACACAATTTTGGAATCCGTTTCGAAAACGGGTCGGCTGTTGGTTGTCGACGAAGCCTTCGGCCCGTGTGGCTTCGCTTCGGAGATCGCGGCGCAGGTAGCGGACGCTGGGTTCGATGATCTCGATGCCCCGATCAAACGCTTGCACGGCGCGCAAGCCCCAACGCCCTACGCACCTACTTTGGAGCAAGCTGTTGTGCCAAACGTTCAGAGAATTGCGCAGGCGATTCGCGACCTGGTGAAGGAGTAAATCCATGCCGCACCCCATCACAGTTCCGCGCCTCGGCTGGTCCATGGAAGAAGGCGTTTTCGCCGAGTGGCTGAAAGCCCCCGGAGAACTAGTCCGCTCCGGTGATATGATCTTCCTTCTCGAAGGAGAGAAGGCGGCGACAGAGATCGAGTCGCTCGAATCAGGTTATCTGTGCATCCCTGCCGATGCGCCGCAGTCCGGTGCGAGCGTAAAAGTCGGCGAGGTGATCGGGTTTCTTCTGGCCGAAGGAGAGACTGCTCCAGATTCAGTACGCGTTCACTCGCCGATTCCGGCCTCAGTCAATCCGCCACAGCAGCCTAACTCAGAGAACGCGAGTCTTGAGCCAATCCCCTCGGTCACTACCATGCCGCGCGCCGCTGGTCCCGCAGCCCGACGAATGGCCCGCGAGCTCGGTATCGACTTGAACGGGGTCTTCACTCCCGACCCTACGGGACGTGTCCTCAGCGAAGACGTACGGCGAGCCAAAAATGGGCGAGGGCAACGCAGCGCAGCCAAGAGCAACATGACACGGCCGATCGCCACACCGCGCGCTCGCCGGCGTGCGCGCGAACTTGGAGTCGACTGGACGCAACTGGCTGGCACCGGTCGAAACGGACGCATTCGCGATCGCGATGTCCTGGCAGAACCCATCGCGCGGGAGGCCAACATGCTGCCACCTGCTGCCGAAATCCCGCCCACGGAACCTGGTCGCCATTTTCCTGCATCGAAACTCCGCCGGATCATCGGCCATCGCGTGTCCGATGGAGTACATCAAGCTGTTCCAGTGACACTCACCACCAAGATGAATGCCGAGTCGCTCGTGGCTTTCCGGGAACGACTCAAAACCGAATCGAGCAATGGACCTGTGCCCAGCTACAACGACATCCTGATTTACCATGCAGCTTTGACCCTGCGAGAGCTACCTGAACTCAACGCATGCTGGTATCGCGATGGAATTCGCAGCTACGACAACATCCACATTGCCATCGCAGTCGACACGCCAAGTGGATTGCTTGTACCGGTTGTGCGCGACGCCGACCGGCTCGCGTTTGATCAGATAGCAGATCGCACGAGGCAGTTCGTCGTCCAAGCGCGCTGCGGCCAACTCAGCCAGAATCAGCTCTCAGGCGGAACGTTCACCATCTCCAATCTCGGAATGTATGGCATCGACGCCTTCACGCCGGTCCTCAACTTGCCACAAGCCGCAATTCTCGGAGTCGGCCGCATCGTAGAAGAACCGGTCGTCCGAAACGGCCAACTTGCCATCGGGAAGACGATGTCCCTTAGTTTGACCTTCGACCATCGAGTTGCCGACGGCGCCCCAGCTGCCCTCTGGTTGCTACGCCTCTGCGAACGTCTTCAGACGCCCGATCAGTAATGATCAGCAATCAGCCGGCGGGCGTTAGCCGGCTAACGCCCGGCGGCTAATATGGGATCATGAAGAAACCGCGGCTAACGCCCTGCGGCTGATAACGACCGATTCGATCCGTCCGGCAACCAACCTCTCACTTTTCAAGGACCAGCACCGATGAGAATATTCGATAGAGACATAAAGGATTGGACAAAGCGAAATGGTTGGATCGTGTTCGTTTTGCTCGTGCTCGCCTCACCAGTACATCTTAATGCGGGAGGGACCGCTCTGCCGACGAAACCAAATATCGTTTTCATTCTGATTGATGACTTTGGATATGCCGACAGCGGTCCATATGGTGTGAAGGACATTCGCACGCCGCACATCGATCGATTGGCTCGAGATGGCGTCAAATTCACTGACTTCTATTCCAACGCGCCTGTGTGCACGCCAACTCGTTGTGGATTCATGACTGGCCGGTGGCAACAGCGAGTTGGATTCGAATGGGCGATGGGTTTTACAGCGAATTCGTTTCGACGAAACGGCGATATGTGGGTGCCCGAACCGGACGTTCACGGTTTGGGCCTCCCGACTAGCATCCCGACCTTGCCGAAGATGTTGAAAGAAGTCGGATATGCCACAGGCGCGTTCGGCAAATGGCATCTCGGTTACAAGGACGAATACAACCCGACACATCATGGCTTTGATGAATACTTCGGAGAATTACTCGGGCATAGTGATTACTACACGCACTCGTACTTCGACGGAACGTACGCGCTGCGCGATGGTTTGAAGCCGGTGAAGGTCGAGGGTTATCTGACCGATCTCATCAACCAGCGGGCGACAGAGTTTGTTCGCAAGCACGCGCGTGAGCCATTCTTTTTGTATGTCCCACATCTGGCCGTGCACTGCCCGTATCAACCGCCGGGGCGCCCGTTGCCCAGCGTCACCAAGGCCAACATGTACGACGGCGACCGCCGTACCTATGCGGCAATGGTCGAGAAAATCGACGATGGCGTGGGCATGTTGCTCGCCGAGTTAGAGAAGCAGGGTGTGCTAGACAACACGCTGTTTGTACTCAGCAGCGACAACGGTGGCGAACGCTATTCGGACAACTCGCCGCTATTCCACCACAAGTCCACGTTGTGGGAAGGCGGCATCCGCGTTCCGTGCTTGATGAGCTGGCCAGCGAAATTGCCGAAGGGCAAAGTGACGAGCCAGGTTGGCATCACGATGGACCTGACTGCGACTTTCACGTCCATCTCCGGAGCAAAGCCCGCCGCCGATCGACCTTTCGACGGCATCAATCTTATGCCGATACTTACCGGCGAGACACCGGAACACTTGCGCACATTGGCTTGGCGGATCGACCGTACCGCACGCCAACAAAAGGCCATTCGGCACGGTTCGTGGAAGTACATCCAGGACAGCAACGTCGAGATGCTGTTCGATCTGGCCAAAGACATCGGCGAAAGGCACGATCTGTCGTTTCAACATCCCGATGTGTTTGCGGATCTCAAACAGCGTCTGGCCGCCTGGGAAGCGGAACTGGCCAAGGAACGTACCGAGTTTTTGGTGAAATGAGGAATGGCCACACAATTCAAGTGTTCGCCGTTGAATTAAACCTAACATCCAGAGAGCTTTAGAACGTAATCAGATGCGAACTCTTTTCGCGTATGATGTTGGTGAGGGGCTTTCCCATCGGTTTGACGTCAATCCCCAATTCTCGCAAACGATCCGAGACCCCATAAGAGTCAGCGCAGACGACGCATGCCTCAACCACGATTCCGAGCTGCTTCATCTCCTTTAGCTTGGCTTGTATATCTTTGTCAGCAGCGACCAGCCGCGCGCTTGGGCCCCAAACGATTAATTGAACTTCGTCAAACCATTGGTTGGCCTTGGCCGCTTTGGCGTACATCAAAACCATGCGATGAGCAACCTCAGGGTCTCCGCTGGTCCACACGATTGTCAACTTCTCATGGTTGGGTTGTGGCACAGCCGGTGTCGTCACCGCCAGAGCTGGTTGCTCTTTCTCCAGCGACTTCGTTGCTGTTGGTTCGGTGGCGATTGGGCGCTCCTGGGCTGGTATGCCAGCCGACATGAAGCATGAGGCGAGCAATACGACAAAAAGCACTCTGGTAAGCATGTTGAATCGACCTTGTGTTGATGAAAACAAAAATCAACTTGATGAGCCGTGGGAAGCGAAATTTCCTACCTCGCACGATGCGAGAGAGTGAATGCTCAATGCCAAGCAGCCAGTTACCAATAGTGAATTCATTCTCGACACTACGCGCTTATCGCCGGTACTTTGAGAGGCATGGCAGGCTTTGTAGTCACGAAAATACGTGCGTTCAGCGTGAATTCTCTCCGTCTCGCCTATTTATTCGTCTTAGGCTGGGGCGATCCACTGCGGCCTCGATCTGCTCGATCGCTTTCCTTACGGCACTGGCTTTTTGCTTGCTGAGTTTCCTTGGAAAGTCCTTTTCGCCTCGGTCGAAACTAGCAGCTGTTTCGCGAAGTTGCGGAATGACGCGCTGAGCTTCTGCACCGTAAGTGACGAGGATTTCTAGGATCTCTGGTGTCCGATTCTCACTTGCCCATGGATTCTGAGCGCGAAGATAGTTGGTGCAGGCTTGTATCCCTTCTTCAATGTGATGGGAGGCAAGAACTTTGAGACCATTCAGTCGAACTCCATCGGCGAACATCTCTCCGCTGGGCGCGGGCTTTTCGATCGCTTCAAGCACCGCAGGGAGTAGAGGCTGTAGTTCTTCATAGCCTAGTCGTTGATAGACAGAGCTGATTTCGGTGCGGGCCCAGCCGTCCTGATTTTGCAATCCGCTGGCGATAGCTGTGCGTAGTTGATCGCGATCGACACCGTCAAGTGACTTGGTACTGGTCAGCATCCTGCTGAATACGGCAAAGGAAATGAATCGCTGTTCCATGCCACGCGGATCTTCGCCAGATGGACCTCGGGCGATAATCTCCAACATGTCCGGCAACGCGGGCATGGCCGCTTTGCCCATGACCGAAAGGGCAGTGGCCGCTCGCACGCGCAGCCAGAGATCGTCGTGTTGCAGTGCGAGGCGAAGCTGAGGAACTGCCGCAGCGGCCCTACCTCTTAGATTCTCTAGCGCTGTACAAGCACCAATCTGTGCATTGAGGCTTCCCGAATCAAGCAGCGCAATGATGTCGGCCAGTGGAGGTTCATGACGCCGAGCAATCGCGTCGGCTGCGCGCTCGCGCACAATGGGCGACCATGAACCGAGTCGCTCAATCAGTTCAGTATTCTCAAACCGATCGTAGGTACTCGTCCGGTCTTTGTTATCCCATCCGCGTCCATCGGCAATTAGACTCTGCGCATCGCCGCGCGACAGTTGAGATACGATACCTGGACTACTGCCGGTAAGTGCAATCTTCTTCAGCGGCAGAGCATAGGCAATCAAGTACGCACCGCTGGCGTCCCAACCATAGTAGCTATCGTGGTCCGGCTCGGGCGGACCTTGATGCGCAAACGAACCATCCCAACGTCGGGCGAGATCGTGATACCAAGCACCAAACTCATTTGTCCATGCGCCAGTCGCATTCGGCCCGGCTTGCGCAATAGCGGGCATAGACCACAGCATATTAAAGTAGTTACCGGTGTGACCGCAATCTCGCTCGCCGCCATGCGACGATACTGCCATGCGAGTGAAATACTCTGCGCTACGTGCTTCGCCGAGCAGTTGGAACAATACCGCAGCCATGCCGCACTTTCCGTTGTCTTCATGGGTTTCGATCCACGCAGGGTGATCACCATACGGCACTGCTCCTTTACCGGTGTAGAAGCGAATCAGCCGCGTACTGAGTTCAATCGCACGACTAACCTCAGCGTCCTTAACCCCTGCATCGCGAGCAAGGACCAAGCCGATAGTTAGCGGCAAACCAGGAGAGTTCATCATGCCATAGCCTTGGAGGCGTCCATCGGGCAATGCGAAAGTATGCCCCCATGAACCGACCGCGCTCTGGCCACCGGCCGCCTCCAACGCCAATCGCCGCAGACCAGGCAGAACCGCATCGTCCCCGGTAAAACTGATGTATTCCGCCAGGAATATCATCACATATCCGTAATGCCAAGTTCGGAAGTCACGCGAGCTGAAGTCTGATGCCCACTTCGCTTCACGTTGCAGCAACGGTAAATGCTCGGCAACTCCGCCAGCAAGCAAAGCGAGTGCGTTCAACGACCGTGGAATGGCGTCCTCCGTCATTGAGTAGTCGGGCTGCGACATCCGACCTGCCAGTGTCTTCAGCCCCCGCGCGAGAATCAGATTGGATTTTGGACAGACATATGGGGCCGTTTCACTGAACGACCCCAACACGGGCAACTGCATTTCGACTTCGCTGATGTTCCCGTCGCGCCAACGAGTTAGTGCAAGTCTGCCACCACCGCTTTGGCTTTCGGCTGAAGTAATCGCCTTGCCAAACTCTGTGCGCGGGTCGAAGGAGAATGGTTTGTTGCCGACGCCAAGGATCACATCACCAACGGCGATCAGCCCGTCCGCCGGAGAGCCCTTGGCAACGGAGGTAATGGCAATCTGTCGAGCGTCAGTGGTGACTAACTTGTCACAAAACATCCATCCGCGCAGGCCCGTCGGACCGAGGTTCCAATCATGCCTTGCTTCTGCTGGAATCGTGCCGCCCTTCGTAAAATCGGGAATCGCTAGAGGCTGATCATTGGGTGCAGCTATGGCAGTGGATGCAAACCCAACAAGCGTCAAAAGTAAAAACAGTTGATGCATAGCCATGGTAACTTGCATGGTTTTGATGATCTCGCCTTCTCTATATGCCAGCATGTAAGGATTTGCCTCAGCGAACGCTTTGCTTATCTTAGCAAAGGTCATCGCACAACCAAGATCATGATAGCCCGTATCGGATGCGCCGCGTAGCCTCAGACGTCGAAGGAATTCGATCCCCAGTCGCCGACGTGCTCGGCAGACGAAGGACTGTCGAACGGCTGCGAATGCCGCGGCGCTAGATCTATCGATAAGCGAGTGCACCGATACTTATGCGACAGTCGTTTAACGGGGCCCATGAGCGATCGCTACCGCCATGAAACACGTTGAACAACAAACTGTCGACACCGATCTTGGGACTCTTGGTCCATTGCATTTCCACTTGTTCAACAACCAATTGTTCCACTTGTCCCGGCAATCGAACCCAGACGCGCAAACGTCCATTGGTGTCGTTCGTGTCATTCATCTTGACTGCCATGCGTAGCTGGATCGGCTGATCTACTGGAAAACGAAACTCCTTCGGAAAATCATACTCATCGCCATATTTCCCCTTCATGAGTGGATGATAAGCGTAAGCCTGCGCACGACCTTCGCGACGCCACATGATGCGCACGGACCAGCCATCGTAGCCCGTACATGGATCACCACCGGTGATGGTTTTCGGCCCGCCACAGAGCCCAGGCAGCTTTCCGCCCTTCACGAACTCAAAGCCCTCATCAAAGAGCACTGTGTAACGAACTTCCAATTCTTGCCTTGGCTCGAAAGAAGATTTCGACTCTGGCAAAGGCCAACGCCAACCGACACCGCCTTGCTCTGGCCCAATTCCACCTGCAGTGCAAGTGACCCTCCAGAAGCGATTGCCTTGGTAGCTGATTTGGCTCAAGTGCCCCTCACTAACTCCGTCTTCATATTTACAGCCTGGAAAATTCATCTTCCATGTTTCAACACTACACGGTCCCTGGGGACCTTGAATCGCCACTTCATGCCATGTACGAGGTTCATCACCTTGGCAACGCAGTGCCGACATATGGCAAAAGACCATGGCGACAAGCATGAGTCTGAACTTGGTGTGCGTAAACAACGCTGTTACCTCCAAAGCCGTCAGTCTTCTAAGCCACGAATCGTACCGGCAATACTCGCAGAGCGATCGGATTCACTATCGTGCCGCTTTATTATGGTGACAGAGAGATTTGCCAATGGCAAGTTGCCGTTCTCATAACACCTCATGGTTGTTTGCCTAGCATTGGCTTCAATCGCTCGGCGTAAACGGCATAACCGGCCGGTGAGAGATGGATGTTGTCAGGAGTGAACAGCTCTTTCTTCAACGCGCCATCGCTAGTGGTAAAGTCAGAGGTCATGTCGAGTATCTGCACATTAGGTATTGCCCCGAGTTGCAAGGCGTCGATTGCGTCGTTCGTTTTCTTGATGTCTTCGTAGAATCGATTTCCGGGAGCGTGCGCTGGTAGGATTTTTGTAACGACGATTTTTGAATCAGGGAACTTGTCGCGGAGATTCTTGACACACATCTCAATCCCTTCCGCTGCGGCAGCGATACCTGTTTCGGGCGTGAAGAACATATTGTTGTTGCCGATCATCAACAGAATCAGTTTTGGCTGCAAGCCATCAACTCCGCCATGATCGAGCCGCCACAAAACGTTCTGAGTCTTGTCGCCACCGATGCCGATGTTGATCGCTTTGAGATCGGGGAAGTGCCTGTTCCATGATTCGCCCCACTGGATCGTGATGCTGTCGCCAACCAGCAAAGCGTCGCATGCGCCGGCGTTCACTTTTACATGCTCAACGAGCTTGGCGTGCGTATCCAGCCAACTCGTCCCGCCCCAGTTTCCAGCCGATGGCACCACGGGCCACATTGCGGGCAAGTGCTTGTTCGCTTCACGCCCAGGCCGTCGATCATGTTCGGGTCGCAGCACATATGCACGCTCGGCATCGTTGAGCGGCCAACCGGTTTTCTGCGGCTCTGCGGTTGGATACGGATAGTCGATCGCCAGAACAGTCTGAGTCGCTAAGACAATTGAAATCAAGATTGCATGGATGGATAGGTTTCTCATGGCAGTTTCGCTTTCATGGATACTGGCCCTCGAGCATTTTGAACAGGAAGTACTGGCATTCGGTCCAAGAACTGGCCAGTAGTAGGCGGGCTACATCAGATCGTCACTGTCGTTGTTGAACCCGATGCGCGGCTTCAACAGCTACCGACAGGCTGGCGACTGGAATAACCGCCAACTCCGCACTGTTGTTGTTCCAGAGTTCGCGGCCGGTACCAACCCGTGTCGACTTATTGCCGCTGTTAGAGTAGCCAACGTAAATCTGGCCGTCATGCTCCACCGCATACGGGTATGAGAGCGCGGCGTCTTTGTTGGACTCGCCGGGGCCATCAGGATACTCAGCGTGACGGATGACGAACACTTTGCTGAAGTGAGGCTCGCCGGGCTTGCTAACGGCGATGGTCAGCGGCGAACGTCGCTTACCACAGTCGGCGGTCGTGGTGCAGATGAGATAACGCTGACCGGTGCTCAAGGTGCCAGCGATGGGCTTGCTGGTGGTCATCGGCAGATTGCTGGGGCGCATCTCGCTCCAGGTACGGCCGTAGTCTTCGCTGGTGGCAACCAGGGCTTTCGCATGGTCACCGTAGCGAGAGATGTTCGTGATCTGCGGACCATTGACGATGACGGTGGATTCGCCCCACATCTTCTTGAGCGCCTTAGCTTTTGGAATGGGCACTACATCCCACTGGGTGAAATCATCGCCGTGACTGATGGCGACGATGGCCGGGTCCCCCTCACCGACCTTGAGCCCGGCCATAATCCAATTTCCATTGTCCAACTTCTGCGGCTGCTGCATGGGCCAAAATCCGCTTTCGATCACGGTACCCTTCGGCTGCCATTGGTGAGAGGTTTCATCAAGCACATAGGCCCGCGTGTGAACGCCGCTGATCGTGCCGGTGTAGGCTCCCTGAAAAGCCCAGAGCGTGCCGTTGTGTGAAAGGAACGCCCCATGACTCACGCCGACTGGCCCTGCGGCTGAGTCGATCGTGCGGACCTCGCTCCAAGTCTTCCCTTCATCGTCGCTCACACAGAACCGAGCTTCCTCTGAGTCAGTGTTTTCGCCACCTTTGTTGTGCCCAAACGATGCGTAGAGTCGTCCCTTGTGAAAACAAAGCCCCACGCCGTGCAGGAATCGGTAGCCGTCCTTATTGAATTCGTAAGGCTTGATCACGGAGAAACGTACGCCCTTGAGGACCGGCAATTCGGCTGTCTTAAGCAGAGGCACGCGCTGGTCCCAGAGCGGTACGCTCGCCACCAGCGGCCTCGGAACCTCATGCGTGGCGAGCACGGGAGTATAACTCGCTGCAATCTCGGCCGCGCTCAACGCTCGGGGCTGGACCGAGATTCCGTCCAATGCCCCGTGAAACGCTTGAAGCACAGTCTGCCTATCCCAGATGCCACCAAGAGTGATAGGAGCCCGTGTGGAGGCGATGGGCGTCTGAAGCTTCACTTCACCCACTGGCTTGCCGTTCAAGAACAGCATTGCCTTACTTGAATCGAGCATCAAAGTTACGAAATGCCATTTTCCTGCGACGAGCGATTCGTCGCAGGAGATCACACTCCATCCGTTCTGCCGCAGATGCGCTTTCAGCTTGCCGTCCGGCTCAATGGTCAGACTCCATTGTCGCTCGTTCTGCGAGTAACGATTCTTGCCGGCGAGCATCTGCTGCTCACCAGCGAGACTGTACGGATTAAACCACAACGAAACGGTGAACGAGTCGCTTGCAAGGTCTGCACTGTCCTTCAGTTCAATTGCCGACTCGCCGTCAAGTACCAAACTCTTCCCGGAAGCCCCGTCGGCCGTCTTCGCAGTGCCATGCATTATCAAGCTGTCATTGATGTCGTCCAGCGGCCAGTTCGCGGTCTGGATTTGCGGTGTCTGAGGCGCGAGGATCAAAAACAGAAGAATCGAGTATTGCATGTAGACTGCCTGTTTCATCTATTTTGGGCACACCGGCGTGATTGAGATCTGGGATGGTGGTGACAGCGGCTGTGATAGGTCTCGGGAGGTGACCGTTGAGTTCCGACGTAGCTTCGAGGATACACTATGTAACTTATTCGCGAAATCAATTCTCGCCTTTCGCTTCGCGAAAGGAACGTCGCCGATCGCTCCGTCGATCTAAACGGGAAATTCGTTTCGTTCGCGGAGCGAACGACGACTTTGCACCCAATGCGGCCGGGCGTGTTTCACTGTTGCTTAGATCCGACGCCCACTGTTACGATGGAACTTGTTTCAGCGCCGCACAATCTCTTGAAAGGACTGTCAATTGCGAAGGTTCACGGCTGCATTGATGATCGTTTGTGTGTTGAGCTCGCTTGGTATGCTCATGGCTCAGCAAAATGCCAAGCAAGAGGTGGTTCAACCTGCCCAATCTGTTCTCATTGTGAAAGTTTACGCTGTCAAAGATTTGGCTGTCTGGTCGGAGAATGGAACCAAGTTTGATCCATCAATTCTCATCGCTCTGCTCAAATCAAAAGTAGCCCCCGACCAATGGGATGGCAAGAGAAACATCCTACCGTTCGCTGAGAAAGCGATGCTGGTTGTCAACACAACGCAGGATGTACATGAATCGATCGCCAATAGCCTGGCTGAGCTCCGTAAGAACTAAGCAAAATGCGAATCCAGCAATGCGCCGAAGTCGCAGACAAGGCGTTTTCCCAACGGATGATAGATCGCGGGGTCCACGGCCAAGCATCGTGATATCAGATTGCCTTTGAAGTCTCGCCTGATTCCCTCGATTCACATGCTGACCGTTTAAGTTCTTCGCCAGGGTAGGTAGTCAGCGCGTCTGGGCCTTTTGGCTATGCGGCTGCGAATGCCAATTTTGCTATTGCGGTTGGCACAAACGGAGGGGTACAAGAGCTTTGGAACACATCTAACAAGTGTCACGCAACTAAGTGTCACAAATACCACAGACTAAGTTGTGGTCGTGTACGCACCGTCGCGAGCAAATCTGGGGGAACTCATGCGAATCGATAGCAGATGGAGACTTCATCGCTCAGCTTTGCTTGCGATTTTTT
>JADLDX010000302.1 GCA_020846515.1 Pirellulaceae bacterium | reverse complement strand
GCTTTTGGCCTGGCGCAAATGGTGTTCCAGCCTTCAGTCCTTTTGAAAGATTGTCTAAAGTAAGTGCCATTAGGTTGGCACCGCCGGCTGGAATCCTTCGCACTATCGGGCTGGACTGGCGTGAGGCAGAACTTGGTTGCCGCTGCTTTGCTAGACCGGCTACAATTCAAGCTTGATGGACTGGGTTCCGAAGAAATGGGAACCGTGCATTGTGCAGCGTCGAACAAGGGCATGAACGCCAGCCCTCAAAACAGTTGATCCGTAATGTATTCCCAATCCCTTCGGACGGCGTTATGCCGGTCGTTCGTCCGATTGAAATAAATGCGAGTATCCATTCGATCGATTGCGCTAATTACGACCACCGTAGCGCTGCCGATTGGCTTGTGGGTGACGCTCCGTGCTGGCACTTTTGGTTTGATGCAACTGTTGACGGTCTTTGTATTCATACCGCTCAGCATCATTCTAGTGTTCGCTAGTTTGTCGTTTGACATCTGGTCTACCGCGCGTGCCGCGCGCAGCGGAGCATGGATGGGGACCATCGGTGCAGTGGCCTGGTTCGTATTCTTGCTTTGTTTGCCAGTTTCCGATGATCCATATTCGGCTATCAATTTTCAAGCCACAGGTGCACAATTCACAGATGTCCAAGACTTGCAACCGAACTGGCAATGTTGGATCATATGGTGAGGGCTCGACGAACAATCGGATGCACTTCAGCCGCGAACAGTGCTGTATTTCAATGTTTGCCCAATCCCTCGCGGCGAGGTGATCCGGGGCGTTATTCCAATCACTAGGGGGCCTTTCTGCTATGGCCAACGGTCACCTGATCGCCGCTCCTGACAGGATTGTGACGAACCTCGAATCAATATTCGCGCAGCATGGCATCACGTGTGAGCACCAGTACGTCAAAGAATGCGATCTTGGGAACGACAAAGTCGATCTAACGTCACTCATTTTCAGAAATGCGGAAACAAAGGTCGGCGCGGGCATCGAGAAGCGGCGCGGGCACCGAGGAGTAGATATAGTATTGATTCCCGAACGACGCTCAATTTTCCGTCGTGACCTAGAGTCCGAAGCACTGGCGGAAAAGATCGTTGCGATACTATGCGAGAACGGGGCGACGGACCGACCGCACGCTCGGAGTGAAGACTTGGAATAACAACGCGATGAACACCAAGCCCTCGATGGGCCGTTTGGGCAATGGTTGCTCAACCACTCGGGCTGGGTTATCGCTGGCGTTCCGCCAATCCACAAGTGACAATCACATGGCGCGAATCTATGTTGAAACTTCGATTGCAAGCTTCTATTTTGAAGTGCGAACGGAGCCAGACATGGTTGCTCGACGCGATTGGACGCGTCGATGGTTCGCGTCTGCGGTAGCTGGCCCTGATGACGTGGTCACGAGCTTGGCAACTATCGCTGAATTGCAAGCCGGAGAGTTTCCTGGCAAACAAGACGCTTTAGAACTCTTCGCAGATTTGCCATTGCTTGATTTGATCGATGACATCGACGCAATAGTAAACGCTTACATTGCCAGGCAATTGATGCCCAAGGATCCGGGCGGCGATGCGCTTCATTTGGCAGTGGCCTCGTTTCACAGATGTGATTTTCTCGTCACGTGGAATTGTAAGCATCTGGCAAACGCCAACAAATTTGGACACATTCGTCAGGTCAATGATATACTGGGGATAGGCAATCCAATTCTGGTAACGCCACTGGAACTGCTGAACGAGAATCCGTCCCATGACAACTAGCAACTACGATGAAATCCGCAGGGTTCGGCATGAAATGTCCGCTGCGGCTGGTCATGATGTGCACAAACTGATCGCCGCAATCAACCAGTTGCGAGAACAGCACGCCGACAGAATCATCGCTCCAGGCAAGGCGGAACAATGCGATGCACCCAAGCCGCCGATCAGCCCCTTGCTTGATGGTCAATCTACTCCGGCGGCTGGGTGATCCGTACCGTTCGTCCTTTCTAGCCCCGCTGACAGTTTGCCGTTTTGCTAGACCTTTAGTACAATGCTGATGGAGGTATTCAATGTCAATTGAAAACATGCTTTCGACACTAACGCAGGCTGAGAAACTAGCTGCAATCGACTTCCTGTGGCGAGATTTGGTTGCTAAACCTGCAGAACTTATGTCTCCTGACTGGCATGGAGACGTATTGCAGGCTCGCATTGAGAACCCTTCAAGTAAACCACGACTGGCGGTGGATGCTGCCATCGACGAGGTCAAGGAACGTCTCAATGCGCGTAGAACTCAGGGATGAAGCGAGGGGAGATCTCTTCGATGGTGCCGCGTTTTACCGAGATCAATCGACGGGACTTGATGAGCACTTCCTCGAATGCTTGCGATCTGATTTACACCTTTTAGAAACGACTGCTGGAGTCCACGAAACATATCGGGGGTTTCATCGCTCACTTTCGAAACGGTTCCCCTTCGCGATCTATTACTTGGTTGCCGATAACCTTGCGGACGTTGTCGCAATACTCGACTGCCGCCAGAGGCCAGACAACATTGACATTAGACTCGGACGAACCAAACGGTGAACCGAAGCCACCG
>JADLDX010000301.1 GCA_020846515.1 Pirellulaceae bacterium | reverse complement strand
GAACCGGTGCTGGAATTGCTGAGTTAGGTGTATTGCTGCTGCGCAGCAGCAAGAACTAACCCTCCCGCTGCGTAGCAGTGGGAGGGTCGACCCGCGGCAGCGTGGGCGGGGAGGGCTGAACTAACCCGCCCGCTGCGTAGCAGTGGGAGGGTCGACCCGCGGCAGCGTGGGCGGGGAGGGCCGGCCGTGCTAACCAGGCGTGAAGTCGTCGCTGCTGACTTGGTCTGTGCGGCGCGAAGGGGAAACCGGAGCTAACGCCCTGCGGCTGATATACTGCTGTTTTTTGACCCTCCCAAAGCTGCGCTTGGGAGGGTTAGTTATCAAATAGAGTTGCACAGCGCCCCACTTTCAGCCAACAATGGTAGATTAGCCGAGACTAACTTTTCGGACTTGGGACAGGGGCGTGACGTTTGGGCTGGTACAAAGCAACGGGAGGGCGGTTGGTGACGCGCAATTGGCCATGGGTCATTGCGGCGTGGATCGCCCTGGCGCTGTTGCTCCGCTCTGTGGCTCCCCAGTGGGAAACCATTGCCGCAGACGGCGATTTGGCCTATCTACCTCCCACAGTAGCCAGCGTGTCAGGCAAAAAACAACTTGACGAAGCTTTTCCTGGCTCGCGCGTGCGCAGCCAGATGATGATCATCCTGGCTAATCCCGACCAGCCGTTAGCTGCCGGCGATATCACTCTGGGGCTCGATCTGGCCCGTCGACTACATTGGTACTCCGCTTCCGCTCAGTGGTACAAACTGCCGTTGTCTAAGCCCGACTGGCGCGCAGAAAACTTGACCATTGGCGAACGCGCTCGAATCGAAGCTGTGGCCGACAACTTAAGCCAGTGCATCGAGATCGATGACCAACTGGCTAGGTTTCTCGAAGAAGAACGACCCGGTTTTGTGTTTCCGCGTTTACAAGATGCTTATCAACGATTGGCCCGACTGCGCCAACGCCAAGGTCGCGAACAAGAGGCATTGGTCAATAGTGATATCACTGCGGTCATTGACGAACTGGCTGTAAAGTCGATGACCCTGCGTCACCCAGCGTGGGCGGAAGCCGTCACCGAAGTTTGGACGTGGCGCGATGCCATCGTGGGACACAAGCTGGGACGTGACAACAAAAACGCGCGCCTGTTGGCCATGCATCTGGATAACGAATTCACCGCCGTGGCCAACATTAATGTGTTGGAGGGCGTCGAAGAACTGATTCGTACCGTCAAGAGCGATGCGGCCCATACCAGTTCTCAGGGACTACGGATCGAAATCAGCGGTTCTGCTGCCGTTGGGGCAGACATGTTGCGTGCGTCGGCCAGTAGTGTACGACAAACCGAAGGCGTAACCATCTTTCTGGTCATCATCATTCTGACATTGGTCTATCGTGGGCCTTTCTTGGTGGCCATACCTTTGACCAGTATCGGCCTGAGCCTGATCGTCGCCACCAGTCTGGTCGCCTTGTTGGCCCGGTCACCTGAACATCCGGAAAACGGTGGACTGGGTGTGTTCACCACCACGCGCATCTTC
This sequence comes from Pirellulaceae bacterium, assembly GCA_020846515.1. GTDB lineage: Bacteria > Planctomycetota > Planctomycetia > Pirellulales > Pirellulaceae > Aureliella. The sequence continues at coordinate 1,998 of JADLDX010000301.1, read as the reverse complement.
ATCGTCGTCTTGCTCTTCGGTGCCGGCACAGATTTCTGCCTGTTCTTTTTAGCCCGCTGTCGCGAGATCGTCGAAAGGACACCCACGCCGACGCGCGATCACTTTTATCGTGCAGTCGGACGAGCCTGGCGCGGCGTGCATAACGCCATTGTGGCCAGTGCAATGACAACCATCGTGGGCTTGGCCATGATGTGGATGAGCCGCTTTGAGAAGTTTCGTTTTAGCGGTCCGATCATTGCCATTTCATTGGCCGTGACGCTCGTCGTTTGCCTGACGTTCACACCGGCACTCTTAAGTGCCATTGGTCGATTGGCTTTTTGGCCAGCGCTGCGGCCGGGCATGCCACTTGTAAAAGTGGAAAACAATGGCTTCTGGAATCGAGTTTGGATGGGAGTCGCCCACGCTGTTGTCGGCAGACCGGCTTTGGCTCTAGTGGCCACCACCGCTGCGTTAACGATACCGGCCTATTATGGATGGCACTGTTTGGGCTGGGTAACCTATGACTTTGTCGAAGAACTATCCAGCGACGCGCCCAGTCGTCGCGGACTGGCCCTGACAAAACAATTCTTTGCAACCAACGACAGTAGTCCAGTGACCATCTTGGTTATTCGCAACACACCGTTTACGTCCGATGATGACCTGCGTCAGGCCAGCGACCGTCTCTCCACCGCTCTCTATCTGCCTGGCGTGGACGCTGTGCGTAGTGTCAATGACCCATTGGGCGACTACCCTCCCCAACGTTCGATGAGTCTATTCAACAAAGACGCTTGGCGTCGGCGAGTGCTGAAGGAGCACCGGATTAGTATTGATCGCTACCTCAGTCCGGTCGAGGCCTACCAAAATCGTCTGGCCCGATTCGAAGTGATTCTGTCGGATAACCCATTTTCGCTGGACGCCACTGACACTCTCCAACGTCTGTCCAACGTCGTCAATCAAGAGACGCAACGTCTCGATTCGCCGTGGCACAATGCGCGGATGTCCACGGTCGGCACAACGGTCGGGATCACGGACCTGCGCACTGTCACTCAAGCCGACCAGAGTCGTATACAGATATTGGTCACCTTGGGAGTTTGGGGAGTCCTATTGTTTCTACTCAGGCATTGGGTACTAGCCACCTATTTGATTTTTACCGTTCTGTTCAGCTACTTTTCCACGTTGGGCTTGACGTATGCTTTCTTTGGTTGGGCATATGGACCTGAGTACCATGGATTAGACTGGAAAGTGCCCTTATTTTTGTTTGTGATCTTGGTGGCCGTTGGCCAGGACTACAACGTCTATCTGACGACACGTATCCTGGAGGAGCAACAGCAACATGGATTGTTGGAAGGCATCCGTCGCGCTCTGGGATTAACCGGTGGTATTATCACCAGCTGTGGCGCGGTTATGGCCGGAACGTTCGTGGCCATGACTAGCCCGGCCGTTTCGCAGTTTCTGGCAACGCAACTACCTTGGTTGGGTGTGACACAAGATGCACCTGTACTTCGCGGCATTACCGAACTGGGCTTTGCCTTGTCACTAGGCGTGTTGCTAGATACGCTGGTCATTCGATCGATCCTCGTCCCGGCTTTCTTCGCCATATGGCAAAAGCCCAAAACTGTTTAACTGGTTGTGAAAGAACTCGATGGCCAATTCACCTCAAGAGGTCCTCGTTGAGTGTCGTCAGCATGATGTGAAAGCCGTGGCATTGCATGTCACCGATTCATTGGGTAAATGGCACCAACTAACGATTCCAGTTACACGATTGACCGAAGAATCGTTCGAGGACGGATTCGCGTGGACCTTGCCACGCCTGGCCGATCGCCGTGGGCAGGTCAGCGATGTCCTGCTGATGCCCGAGCCCAGCACGGCGTTCATCCAGCCGCAATCAGATATGCCGCAGTTGAGCTTGCTTTGCACGATGCATGATCCGTTGACGCGTGAAGAACTGCCGGAGGACCCACGAACCATTGCGCTCAAGGCTGAGAAGTTTGCCAGAGAAAATGGCGTAGCCGATCAAGT
>JADLDX010000300.1 GCA_020846515.1 Pirellulaceae bacterium | reverse complement strand
GGAGGCATAGTCTGGCAAGACTCGTTGCAGCACCATGGTCGGCGTAGGCAAATGATTGATCGCTTCCAGCACACCCGACCGAAACGAATCGGGCAGGCACACCGCGACGCAATCATACTCATGCTCCAGCAACCACTGCCGCACGACCAATGCGCAGTGCCCACTGCCATGCACTACTGGCAGGCAGGTAATGTGATCGCCTAGAGCTAAAGGGGAGTGTCTGTTGGTCATACTAAGTATTGTATACTATGCATCGAGTCGCGGCAGATCGATGTGCGCCAAGCCAGCCTCCAAAACTTTGCTGCTCCCGCCTTGAAGCATTTTGTGAACAATTCCCTAAACCCACCCGTGAGCCCCTTAATTATGTGCAGACTGCCGTGGATCCTTTGTGCTTTGTGTGTGACATGGACGTTGTTTGGGCAACTCGAACACACTACGGCGCAGACATGTGACGCCTGGACGAGGGCGCTTCCGCCCGAGGGGCTCGAGGTACCGGCGGAGAAAGCAGCCGCTTGGAATGCACGCATTGAGTTGCTCGATAAGCAACTGGCGCAAAACGTCGGCTCGGCGTATTGGGCCGACGTCGAAGTGCTCGTCAAAGCCTGCCGCCTGGCCATTCGTTTTCGCGAGTTCTACCAGGAAAAAGATTTCGCCAAGTGCGATCGCTTGTTAACCATGGCCGAGCAACGAGTGGCTTGGCTGCCGAATAAGTTGGCTGATCCAACACAGCCGCGCTCAGGTCCGTTGCCGGGTGTTGAGGGAGAGAAACGCTTACAAGTTCGCGGGTTCATCTCGCGTGTCGACGGTTCGGCTCAGCCCGTCGGTTTAATCATGCCCGACAAACAACCTGCCGCCGGTAGCCAGCTACCTTTGTTCGTCTGGTTGCATGGCCGCGGTGACAAAGCGACCGATTTACATTTTCTTTGCGATCGGCAGGATAAGGCGGGCGAAGTCGCGCCAGCGGATGCCATTACCTTGCATCCGTTTGGCCGTCACTGCGTAGGCTACAAGAACGCAGGCGCAACTGACGTCATGGAAGCCATTGATTTCGCCTGTGCCAACTATCCGATCGATACTCGTAAGATTGTATTGATTGGGTTTTCCATGGGCGGGGCAGGCGTTTGGCATCTGGCCGCGCATCACGCCGATCGATTCGTGGCGGCCAGTCCCGGAGCCGGTTTCGCTGAGACCAAACGTTATCAGAACCTGACTCCCGACAAGTACCCTCCGAAGTACGAACAGTTGCTATGGAGCGTTTACGATGTACCCGATTACACTCGCAACCTGTTTAATTTGCCCGTCATCGCGTACAGCGGCGAGAATGACAAGCAGATTCAAGCTGCACGTGTGATGGAAGAGGCCTTTCAAGCTGAAGGACGCACGCTCCAGCATTTGATCGGCCCTGGTATGGGGCACAAGTATCATCCTGAAGTGCTGAAAGATCTCGTGGGCCGCCTGAGTAAAATCGCAGCCACCGGCCAGAATTCCCAGCCTGACCAGTTGCATTTGCAGACCCGTCACCTGCGCGTGCATCGCGCGGGTTGGGTCAGCGTTGAAGGACAACTGCAGCAGTATGCTGATACCCGCGTCACAGCCCAGCGGAAAGCCGATGTCTGGCAGGTAATGACGAAGAATGTCAGTCGATTGACACTCACGCCGCCGCCTGGCGCCAGCCTAATAGTTGATCAATCAAGTATTTTGCGGCCCGCCGGCGCGAAAGCCGAGGTTTCTCTGCAGCGCTCGGCTGCAGGGCAATGGCAAACGGTCGAAGCACTGCCGACGAATGTCAAACGTCCAGGCGTTTCTGGACCCATTGATGACGCATTTTTCGAACCGTTTGTGTTTGTAACACCTACGGGTAAGTCATCCAACGCGCGCTTAAATCAGTGGGTGGAATGCGAGCAGAGCTATGCTATCGAGCGTTGGACATCGCTGATGCGTGGTGCGCCGCGAGTGATGCGCGATATCGATATCAAACCGGAGGATATGCAAAAGTACCATTTGGTTCTGTGGGGCGATGTTGAAAGCAATCAGGTATTGGCCCGCGTACTCAAGCAGCCGAACGTGCCGCTGGTGTGGAGCAAAGAAGAGGTTACATTGGGTGAAGAGCGCTGGCCGGCCAGCAGCAGCGTGCCCGCGTGTATTATGCCCAACCCTCTGGCCCCGTCGCGATACGTGGTTGTCAATTCAGGCCTGACGTTCCGCGATGCACATGATCGCACCAACTCGTTGCAGAATCCGCATCTGCCGGATTGGGCCGTGTTCTCGCTGGATGGCCCGCGAACGGCGGCCGCTGCCGGTCCCGTGCTCGCCGCTGGCTTCTTCAATGACCAATGGAAATTTGATCCAACGTTGCTCTACCGCTAAGTCCGGTCAGGTTGAGTAAGGCCAATCAGGTTGAGCGGAACTTGGAACCGATTAACATGGCGGGCAAGAGCAATAAGGCTATACCGCCGCCGAACCAAGGACCGGCGCTGGCGGCGGCTACAGCTGCGTCCAATAGGACGATCGTCAGGATCGCGTGCTTGACGGCCAGTTGCACTTTGCGCGGGACCGGGTGATTGATTGCCAGCACGCCGCGGTTAATGACCGTTAAGCCGATTAGGCCAACCAGCAACGGGAACGCTCGCCAAGGGTCGAGCAACCAGCGCTCGTTAGGCTCGCCGCTGAGCCACGGCAGCAAGGCGATCAGTGCCAGGCCACCGAATTCCAGAAGCAGCCCGAGCATCAGGCCGGTTGCCTGGCTCTGGCCCTCTTCTCGTCGGGCAAACACGGTGATACCTACGATATACAAGCCGATGCCGGCCGACAGGATCAGCAGAGAACGCGGCAAGCCCAGCTCAACTGGGTTGACCGCTAACATGACCAGGCCGACCATCAAGATGTTCAGCGATCGACATAGTCCCATCAACACCGGGGCTATCGGAGTGCGTTTGATGGCTGAATCGTAAACTCGCACGCATAACGAGAGGGCGACGGCCGCCAAAAATGCGGCACCCATCCACATGGCTTGTTGACGGTAAAGGTTGGTGGCCAATAAGACGATGATCGGGGCGGTTAGCAACATGCCAGTGCCCACATGACCGGCTACGACTGGTGAAATGCTGCCGCGTACCAATGGGCGATGCAGTCGCGTCAGTCGATCTTCTTCCAAGTCAACGCAATCGTTGAGGATCATGCCTCCCCAATAAACCAGCACCGAGGCGATGACCGTCAAGGTTAGCGTCAACCAGGGCAGGTTCACGCCGGCGACAAGCACGGCGGCGGCCAGCGTGTCAGACAATACCGTAAACACGTTGGGCAGTCGTACCAGTTCGGCCCAATCGCTCAGCCGTCCCCATTGCAACTGGTCGGGCTCGAAGACGGGTGCTGGCGGACGAGGCGTGCCTTCCGAGTTGGCAGAATCCTGCATGAATAGCCATCCTTAATAGATTGTGCATCGCAATTGGAAAGCAAAGCGTTCTAGGCCCAGTTGTAGCTTGGCCTAGGTGTATTGCTCATTAGCCAAGTTGCGTACTGGAGCTACTCGTTAGCAACTTTTTTGATTTCTTCCGCTAGCGAAGGATCGCTATACCCACGTACGCCACGGCCCTCTTCCAGGCGAATGTCGACCGACAGTTGAATGTCTTCGTTGTCGATTTCGTAGAACTTGCTGATGGTTTCAGCATCCAGAGGTCGGTAGGATCGTACGATACGGAATCCGACGGCGCGGGCTGGATCGTCGGTGTACCACCAAGGGCTCTTGGGAATGTTCGGATCGGTCTCTTTCCAATCTTCGTCTTCGGAGGAGACGCGTGCGGCGCTGCGCAGTGCCGCTGGTTCGTCCTGCCAGCCGCCTCCACGCAGGGCTCGATGCATGAGTTCTTTCGGCCAATTGACCGCGTCCATGAATGGGATCGGCGAAGGCTTGTCGGCCAATGCCTTGTAACCATCTTTTGAGTGTCCATCGATGACCCATTCCATAACGCTGCCATGCATATCGTGCAGTCCCCAGGGATTGGGTTTCTTGGAACCGACCGAATGCAGGACTTCTTCCGAGTTATCGGCGAACCAGGCGTAATCACCCAAGTTGCTGGGATCATCACCGAAGCTGAACGCGGTTTTGGTGCCGGCTCGGCAGGCATACTCCCATTCGGCTTCGGTTGGCAAGCGATATTGAAGCGAAGTCAGACCGCTGAGCCACTTGGTGTATTGCTTGGCCGCGTATTGGGTAATCGTAATCGCAGGCATGTCTGGTTCTTCACCAAACTCATAGGTGAAGGTGGGTTCATACAGTTGTGTTGGTGCGGTCAACGACATCGGCAGGAGCTTGGCGTCGAGCTTGCGAACTTTGATTTGTTCAAAAGTCTTGAACATTTTGTACATCGACATGAACAGCTTGTATTCGGCCCAAGAGATTTCGCACTTGGCCACCCACATGGGCTCGATTTTCACTTTGACCTGAGGGGCTTCGTCGGGTTTGTGATCGGCGG
>JADLDX010000299.1 GCA_020846515.1 Pirellulaceae bacterium | reverse complement strand
GGATGAGAAAACTTACAGCGGCTTTGGTTTCGCCATGGCCCGTGGCCAATTGGTTACGAAGCAACAAATTACCGGTAGTACCGCTGACGAAGATGCAAAGAATGCCATCGTGGTCGGCGGTGCTGAACTGCTGCAATCGCGTACGATTGGGCTGGCCGTTGCCGATGAGTTTGCCCACGCGGTAACGATGAATGCCGTCGTACCCGTGATCAACAAACGCTTTACGGTATTCGATGGCAGCGGTAACGTTGGCGCGGCCAAGATTAATAATGTCAACTACATCGAATTGAACGTGCCGCCTCAATATCGACTTGACCCGGATCACTTTGCCAACGTGGTGCAGCACTTAGGTGTGGCTGAAACGGCTGCGGACAAGCAAGCCCGTTTGGAACGCTGCAAGTTACAATTGCTAGACTCAATAACCGCGAGAAAAGCTGCCTGGCAGTTGGAAGCCGTTGGCAAGGACGCTATCCCAATGCTCCTGGATGGACTGTATCATCCAGACAAAGAGGTGCGATTTTACGCGGCTCATGCCCTGGCTTATTTGGACGATGGTCGGGCTATTCCGGTGCTTCAAGAACTGGCCACGATTGAACCGGCCTTTCGAGCCATGTGCTTGAATGCGATTTCACTTGTACGCAATTACAAGGCTGGCGACGCTTTGGAGCAATTGCTCAGCGCACCAGACCCTGAGACGCGCTACGGCGCCGTGTTGGCCATGCGCGAGTATGACAATCGGTCGCCCTTAGTCGTTGGCGAAAAAATGGGCGAGGTCGGTTCAGTGCTCGAAGTGCCATCCACCGGACCCAATCTGGTTGCCGTCGGCCTGAGCACGATTCCTGAAGTCGTGATCTTTGGCCAAAATCCACCGGTAAACATTGATGCGTTCATGTACGTCAATCCTCGTTTGATGATACGCGGCCAAGGTATAGGTCGTGTTTCGATCAGCCATATTGTCCCTGGTCGTGATGACCGCACGGCCGAGTCCACCGCCGACTTGAAGAGCATACTTCGAGGCATCAGTGAAGTCGGAGGTGGCTTCGGCGATTGGGTAAACTTCGTTCGATTGTGCGGTGCCGATAAACTTATTCCTGCCGAAGTAGCCATGAACCCCGTTCCGCTGAGTGGTCGAAAATACAATCGCGACGGCTTGACATTAGGTACAGAAAATTCGGAAGTGCCCCCGGCGGCACCCCCAGCGGAAACCCTGCCAGTCCCTAAGGGTGACGAGCCTTCGGGTTCAGTTCAGTGGTTGAATCCTATGAACTGGTTTGGCAAGAAGTGATCAATGCCCGTCCAACATTCTCACACTCGACTTCGATTCTGATTCGTCCCCCTCACATTTAGACCTAAACGGCGAACCACCACGCTATGCTCATAGCGCTCGAACTGCAGGGCTTCAAAAGCTTTGCTGATAAAACTCGATTCGACTTTCCAGACGGCATCACCGTCGTGGTCGGGCCCAACGGTTCGGGTAAGTCGAACGTCGTGGACGCGATTAAGTGGGTCCTGGGAGCCCAGAGCGCGAAAGCCTTGCGCGGCAAGGACATGATCGATGTCATCTTCAAGGGCTCGTCGGCTACCGGCCGCAAACCGGCCAATTCCGCGGAAGCTACGCTGGTCTTTGATAACTCGGCCCGTAAGCTGCCCTCGGATGCTGATGAAGTTCAAGTCACGCGACGTGTCTATCGCAGTGGCGAGGGGGAATACCTGATCAATGGTCAGCCCTGTCGACTGAAAGATATCAAGGATCTGTTCCGTGGCACTGGGGTGGGTGTTGACGCCTATAGCTTGATCGAGCAGGGTAAAGTTGATCGCATGCTCCAGGCGTCACCCAAAGACCGGCGCATAATATTCGAGGAGGCGGCTGGCATCAGTCGCTTTAAGGTCAAGAAGACCGAAGCCTTGCGGCGATTGCAGCGAGTCGACCAGAACCTGCTGCGTCTGCGCGATATCGTCGACGAAGTCAAAGGCCGATTAGAATCGCTCAAACGCCAGGCCAGCAAGGCCCAAGCGTTTCGCGAGATGACAACACGTTTGCATCACCTGCGATTGCAGTTGGGGTGGACCGAGTACTGCCATTTGACGGACCGCAAAGAGAACGCCGCCAAACTATTGGCACAGCTCAGCCAGGACCGGCAACAAAAAGAGTTGGCGGTCGAAACGGCGCGCCAAACTGCTCATGCTTCCGACCTAGAGTTACATCGTGTGGCTCAGCGATGTCAGGAAGTTGATGCCGATCTGCAAAGCGTGCTGCAAGAAATTGCTGTTGCACAGTCTCAGCAAGCCAACCTCAGCGATCGCTTGGGGGAAACTGAATCAGAAATTCAACGCGCTGGTATTCGCCTGGCAGCGCTGCGCGGACGCGTAGATTCGTTGGTCGGCGAAGTTGATTCCGTTGCCCAAGAGGTCGCAGACTCTCAAGCCGTCGTCCAAGCGGCCAGCAATCATGTAGCCTCAATCCTGGCCGCGCATCAAACGCTCAGTCAATCGGTACGCAGCCGCGAAGAGAATCTTGAACGCTTGCGCAAAGAGCACGTGGTGCTGCTGCGCACGATCAGTGACAAGACCAGTGCCAAAGGTCAGGTCGAGAATCAACTGGCCGAACTCGCCAAAGCGATCGCTCATCACGAGCACGAACTGCAATCGCTCGCCCGAGCCGAGCAGCAGGCGCGGCGTCATGCCGAGCAGGCAGCGACCCAGCTCAAACAAATACATCTTGAAACCAATAACGCCACCGAATCGCTCAACAGCCAACAACTGCAGTTGGAAGAAAATCGTCAATTGTTGGCCAAGCGTCAAGAAGATGCTGCGTTGCTGAACGGCCGTCTGGAAGGTGCGCGCGAGCGACTGTCTGTTCTGGAAGCTTTAGTAGCTCACCAGGAAGGGGTGGATGCGGGCGCTCGGCATATGCTGCACATGGCCAACCAAGAATCGACATCGCCTCTGTGGGGATCGGTGCGCGGTTTGGCCGGCGAATTGCTCGAGTGCGACGTGCATTTGGCACCGTTGGTAGATACAGCCCTGGGGGCAACAGCCCAGGCGATCGTGCTCAGCGACGGCGGGATCGTTGATGCCCTGCGCGACAATCAATTGCAGATTGAAGGTCGCGTGACCTTGATCCGTTTGGATCGATTGCCAGCGCGGCGCTTCGGTGAACGTATTCAATTGGACGGCGTGGCTGGCATCATCGGACGGGCCGATCGACTTATTCGATTCCGTGATGAACTGGCGGGCCTTTATCGCTATTTGCTCGGAACCACGTGGTTGGTCGATAGTCTCAGCACCGCCCTGGAACTAGGGCACTTTCGTGGCGCTGGTCTGCGATTCGTTACGGCCGACTGCCAACTAGTCGAAGGCGACATCTCTGTCACCTTAGGGGCTGCACAAGCTTTGCCAGGTTTGGTTGCGCGGCGCAGCGAGATGTTAGCTGCCCGACAAGAGATCGAAACCTATACTTATCAACATACGCAAGCGCACGCTGAAGTTCAGCGTCTGCACCTGCGTTGCAGTCAGTTAGCTCCGGCCGTGCAAGCGCTCGACTTGAAGGTCCGTGAACTGACCAAAGATTTCGCTCGACAACAGGTGCGCGCTCAACAAGCTGTCAGCCGCTTGGATGAACTGGAAGAACAGTCAGGCCGACATAGCACCGAATTGGAAGGCGCACGCGCTCGTCATGCCGCTCTGCTGCCTCAAATGGAAACTCTCGTGTCGGAAGTGGCCGAGTTGGGTAGTCGCATCGCCACGGTGGAAACCGCCCTGCTCAGTGATCGCGGCACTCACGGTCATGAGCAAGTCCAGTTGCAGGCGCTCAGTGAAGAGCTGACCTCCGGGCGGATCGAACTGGCCCGCGTCGAACAGCGTTGCGATGCTAGTCGTGCCGCGCTTGAGCAACTGCACCGCAACCAGCGCGAACGTCAGCAAGCGGTCGAAGAGGCTAGGCAGGAAGCGTTACGATTAGATGAACGACGAACCCAGTTCGAGTTGGAAATCCTGGGACTGACCAGCCGGTTGGCCGAATCATTCTTGGATGTGAACAGCAGCACTCGATTTCGATCCATTTGGCCACCTGGTCATGGAACTCGAACATGAGT
>JADLDX010000298.1 GCA_020846515.1 Pirellulaceae bacterium | reverse complement strand
TGATCGCCCAACGCACTGCACCAGTCATTGATGCCATCCTCAATCAAACCATCCCTGAGATGACCGAAAAGGTTTTCTCTGTCACAGCGCACGACCTCGACCTGCCGGACGATTCACTTCTGGATGTTTTAGTATCGGGGCCCAATGGTTTGACACTGGATGAAGTCACAGGGCAAGTGCGTTGGACGCCGACCGAAGCGCAAGGTCCGGGTGTGTTTCCTGTGACTGTGCGCGCGATCGATCGCGACGGCCGCTCAGACGTCGAATCATTTACCATCACCGTGACTGAAGTAAATCGGCCACCCGTGTTGGAGTCGATCGGTAACTTTGGTGTCATTCCAGGCCAGTCAGTCAGCTTCACCGCGCGGGCCGCGGATCCCGATCTGCCAGCGAACAGCTTGACCTATTCCGTTTCCGGCAATGTCCCGCCTGGTTTTAACTTCAATGTCAGTACCGGGCAATTCAACTGGACTGCCACAGCCGTTAATGAAACAACGCGGTATGACTTTTTAGTGCATGTCACCGACAACGGCCTGCCATCGCTGGCCGATTCAGAACCGGTTACGATCACAGTCGCATCAACGGTCATCGATTTAGTTGAAGATGATCGCTTCGTGACCGAATATCGAATTCCAGTCACGATCGGTACCGGCATTGCACAATTGCAGCTCAGCTACGATGGGCTGCGATTCGATCGTCAAGACGCGGACTCCATCAACGATGCCTTCGAAGTAGCTTTGGTCGACGCAAATAGTCGGCCCGTCGTCGGCATTATCACGCCCAATCGCGATGGCTTTTACAATCGCACCGAAGAATGGACCACACTTTTCGGAAGTGGTACCACGCACACCAGCGACAGCGACGGCGACGGCGGCGTGATCAGTCTTGATGTATCACACTTGCCAGCTGGCTATCAGGCCACCATGGTTGTGCGGCTGGTCAACAATGACTCGGACAATACGACTCGCGTGCAGATCGTCCCTCGAGTGACTCAAGTGCCTGGACCATCTACTTCGGCCAGTCTGGCCACGCCCTCGGCCTGGGCCGCATCGCTAAACGTGCTCAGTCGAACATATGACGATACCGATTGGCGTCACTTGGCTGACGTCACCGCTTCCACGTCGATCATCTACGATTACACAGCCTACGATATCGATAGTGGGCACATGGGAACGGGTGTTACGCTGCGTAACACGGGTAACTATCCCATCCGAGGCCCACTGCTAATCAGCGTATCGGGCATCACCTCCAGCGATGCACTGTTGGTTGGCGAGGCGGGACAATTACCGCGCGATCCCGGTAAATTCAGCGATAGCACGATTGCTTCTCTCGCCGGCTCACCATTTTTTGATGCGACACAATCGCTAACGTCTGCTGCGTCGCCTAACCTGACGTCTGCAGAGCCAGGCAGCGCTCTCTTGCCCGGTGAGAGCGTGCGTCTGTTGCTGGAGTTCCAGAATCGTTCGATCGCGCGGTTCGATTACCAGATACATGTCATGGGCACCTTGAATCGTACCCCCGAGTTCGACACGCAAGCGCCCAGTGCAGTACGTGTCGGCAATGTTTATCGCTATGACAGCGGTGCCACAGATCCAGACAAAGATACGCTCAAGTATTCGCTGGTCAGCGGACCAAGTGGACTGACTATCGATGCATTGACTGGCATGATCGTCTGGACACCTACAGTTGATGATGTAGGCACCCATGCTGTTACCATTGATACGGTCGATCCGTTTGGAGCGAGCGACACGCAGCGGTTTACGATCGAAGTCGTTGATGCATCAGCGATCAATCGACCGCCGGTCTTTATTACCGATCCGATCATCGATGCCTATGTAGGTGTCAACTATCAATACGCGTCTCGGGCCGCGGACCCGGACTTTGATGCACTCACCTATGCGATGATCGTGGGGCCTACCGGCATGTCGATGTTGGCTGGACCATCCAGTCCTAGCAACGCCGTGGACCCGGCGGGCAACTTATCATGGACACCGCCCGCTGCAGCAGCCGGCACTTACGTACCCGTGACGTTGCAGGTTGAGGATGGTCGTGGTGGCAGTGCGTTGCAAAGTTTTCGCATTTATGTGCATCCCAATCCGGTGAATTTGCCACCGGTGATCGTAACAACGCCGCAAATCGATTTCGATTGGGCTGGACCACTCGGCGCGGCCAGCGGTGTGGTCACACCGCAGGTGATTGAATTAGATCTTGGGGTCGGCGATCAGGCCGAGCCGCCGGTTACCGTGCGCGTACCGCCACAGTTGCCCATGGTCGATGTCTTCCTGTTGTTCGATGATACGGGCAGCTTTGCCAGCAGAGCTCCTCAACTGGCTAGAGCCTTCCCGCAAGTCATCGATCGCTTGCGTCAAGCGTTACCCAATGTCGACTTGGGCTTTGGCGTCGGTCGCTTTGAAGATTACGGTGGGCCGGCTCATTACGCATCCAGTGTCGATCGGCCGTTCGTGCTCAATCAACCCATTTTTCCAGCTTCCACAGTCGGGATGCGAGACGCGATTGTGCAAGCCCTCTCGCGCAGGGCGCCTGGTGGTGGCGGCGATGGTCCGGAGAGTCTGATCGAAGCCTTGTATCAGGTGGCTACTGGCCTGGGCTTTGACGGCAACAATGACGGCAACGCGCTGGAGAGTGGTTTGGCTGGCATGCTGCGTACGCAAACCGCGCCGGGTGACTCCGGCGATGTGCCACCGTTTTTACCGGGCAACTACGATGTCTTCCGCGCCGGCGCCATTCCCCTGCCCCTGAATACGACCGTGAATGTGCCGGCGATTAACAGCAACAGTACGTTCGCCTTTAAATTCACCGTCCAACCTGGCGAGGCATTTCAGTTCCAGGATTCGGCCAGCAGTTCCGATACGAGTCAATGGTTGGTGGTCAATCAAATCGGACGCATCGTCGGAGTCCATCGGCGCGGTCAGACCTTTATCGAGTCCTTCGATACTGCGGAAGAACTGCTGCTGATCCCGCGCACCCAGGTTGGTACTACCTCCGCGGCCACCATGACGCGCATACCCTATCAGCCACCTACAGAACCATTGGTCTTTGGCCAGGACAACCAATTCTCCTTTGCGGCAGATGGTGAACGTCGTCGTTACACATTTACATTGACGGAACCCACCGCGGTGATCTTCGATGGCATCATGGCCGACGAAAGGACAACTTGGAGTCTGCATGACGGGACCGGTAATGTGTTTTCGTCACGCATCTTTGGTCAACCGGCGCACAGCGATACGGTCCTCGATATTAGCCCCTTTGAACCAGGCGATCCGATGGCCGAAGGGACCGTGGATCAAACCCATGTGTTGACGGCTGGCAATTATGTACTAACCATTCGCGGTCTGGTCAGTTCCACGCCCACGCTGTTCCAAGCTACGAAGTTTCCACCGACCGGTGCGCTGCCCGTCGTAGTAGGAGCGACCATCAGTGTACCTGTGCAGCAGGAGAGGATTCGCTGGGTGCGCGTCGATGGACAAACCGGACAAGGCTTTCAGGTTTCCCATCGACCGGCCGTTGTGTTGGATGCCGACGGCTTGCCGCTGCCTCGCATGCAAATCATGGATGAGCCCTCACCCGACTATGGTTCATTGACCTTCGGCCAGAAGCCCATGTTCTGGTTGGGCCTGACATCCAGTCGCGACGAGACGCTGACGTTCACTCCGTCCCAAACTCAATCGCCGGCCAGTTTGCCGACGGCGACGCCGGTCACACTGGGCACGCTGACCAGTGGCCAGTTGACGGCCACCACTCAGGAACGCCACTATGAAATTGTGTCGGATCGCTGGCAGTGGATTAAGGTAGCTGCCGCACGCAGTTCCATTAGTTGGGGATTGCGATCGGCCGGCGGTGCAGGTTGGTATGAAGATCCGTTTTCGACCAGTGGCGCGATACCGTTTCTTAACCAGGAAGTTTTGCTGCCGCCGGGTGTTCATCGATTGACACTGAAGAACGCATTTTTTGGCTTTGGAACGCCGACTGATTTTCAGTTCACCGTGACGGCTCGGCCCTTTAACGTCAATAACTATACCTTTGAAACTGGCCCAGATAATTTTGCGCCGTTTGGTCCCGGAGCGAGGGGAGGAGCTGGCTTTCGAGCCGGAGCGATTCCCATCGTTCTGGCTGCCACCGATACCGGCACTGCCTATCAACCTGATGGTTCTTCCACAGTGAGTGGGATCAACAATGTTCAATTGCCGCTGAATGATTTGTTGAGTGCTTCGCGTAGCGAGACCGCGGGCGGCCGCGGCGCCAGCGTGCAACAGGCCATCAATGCCTTGGTCCAACAAGGGGCCTTGGTGATCGGCCTGGGCACAAACACAGATGCCAATGTCGCGCCGCGTAAAACCTTGGAAGCGATCAGCAAGCTGACCGGCGCTACCAACGCCGGCACAACGGCATTGGATAGTAACATATCCAGCGATCCAATCGCCCAAGGCGATCCGTTGTACTTCTTGATCAATGATAACGCAGTGGCTTTAGCCAACGGAGTCGCTGCAGCCATCGAGGCTGCGGTCAAGTCCGCGCCTACGAACGTAAATTTGCGGGCTAGCGATACAACTGCTGGTTTTACCAATCGAACTGGTCAAAAAAATGGAGTGCGTCCCGATAGCATCGTCCAGTTTGAAACCAGATTCATAGGCGATGGCCAAGCGCATGTGTTCGATCTTCAGTTCATTCGGCCTGGATCGAGTGAGATTATTGGCAGTATCCCAGTGGCAATAAATGATCGCTATCGCTACGACTCCAAAGCCATCGACCCTGACGATGACCCCGTGACGCTGGAACTGATCGGCGAGAATCACGGTGCGCAGTTCGATGCAGCCAAAGGCACGATTCGTTGGCGACCTGCCGCGCCAGGCAGTTATAGCTTTACGCTCCGCGCCAGCGATCCGTTGGGCGGTGAAGATATTCAGAGCTGGACTGTTACGGTCGGCGATTTGCGAACCAGCAATGCAGAGCCTGTGTTGGCACCGCTGCCACCGGTCGTTGTGTCTGCCGATACCGCTATGCGACTAAGCGCCGTGGCCACCGACCAGGACGCAGGTGATCAACTGCGTTATGCATTCTTGGGCGCGTCGGTCGGTAGTACAACTGTGCCCGCTGGTTTGACGATCGACAGTGCTACCGGTCAGATCGACTGGATACCCACCTTGACGCAAGTTGGTCAGACGCGTGTCATCGTCCGGGTGACCGATGCGCGCGGCGGCTTTGACGATCAACCACTGGTCATCGAAGTCGTACCGCCCGCTGCCAATAACAATCGATTACCCAATATCACGACCCAAGCCATCCGCAACTCGGTAGTGGATCGTCACTATCTGTACGATGTTGATGCCGATGATCTTGATCATGATCCGTTAACTTATTCGCTGGTCATTGCCCCGCGCGGCATGGTGATCGATCATACAACCGGGGTGGTCGCATGGAATCCACGCCAAAGCGATCTGGGCATGCATGATGTCTTGCTGAAGGTTAGCGATAACATGGGTGGTGTCGTGTTCCAAGGCTATCAGTTGTTCGTTAGCCAAACCAATGACCCGCCGGAGATCACCAGTCGACCCGAAAGCGTGGCGGCTCCAGGATCAGCTTGGAACTACCAGGTTCTGGCCAGCGACCCCAACGGTGACGTGCTGCGTTACTCATTGGTCAGCGGTCAGAACCCAACGGGTGCCAATATCGATGCGAGCACAGGTCTGTTGACTTGGACACCAACCGCCACTGGGGCTTATCGCTTCTCGATCGAAGTCAGCGATGGTCGCGGCGGCCGCGCTCGTCAAGAGTTTACATTGCCGGTGACCGACGCTGCGCCACCGAACATTGTGTCCGTGCCACGCGGACCTGCGCGAGTTGGCCAGCTTTACGAATACCTGGTTGTAGCGGTCGATCCCAACGCAAATGAAACAGTGACCCTGAGCCTGGACGCCACCTCGATAGCTCGCGGCGCCAGCTTGACCGCCACCGGTTGCCCCGCCGAGCATTCCAATTGCGCAGGTGCTGCGCGGCTGGTCTGGACTCCCAACTCGATCGGTGATTTTCCAATCGCCATCACCGCTACCGATCCGACCGGTAACTCGGTGACTCAATCGTTCACTTTGGCTGTTGTCCAACCACCGGCCTCCAGCCAGCCGCCTGTAATCACTTCGCGACCGACCGGCCCGGCTCTTAAGAATCAACTTTGGTCCTACGCCGTTACTGCGGTAGATCCAGATGGCGATCCGGTCACCTATCGTTTAGGGCAAGCTCCGGCTGGCATGTCAATTGATCGCACTACTGGCCTGGTGAACTGGACACCTGGTGAAGTCAGTAGCGGAGTTATCGTTGAGGTCGTGGCCGAAGACGCTCGCGGCGCATGGTCGATGCAAGCCTTCGACTTACCAGTTGTCGAGCGCATCAACAATGCGGCGCCCATCTTTACATCGGTACCTACTGGGCCAGGCATCGTAGGCCAAACGTGGAACTATGTTGCCTCAGCCTTTGATCCCGATGGTGACATCGTCTCTTACGAACTGGATGCCGCTGCGTTAGCGGCCGGCTTGATCATAAGCAGTAGCAGTGGTCTCATCACTTGGACGCCGCGCACCAGTGGTCAGCAAACGTTGATCGTCACTGCCAAAGATGCCTATGGCGGAGTGGCAACTCAAACGATCACCCTGCCCATTCAGACGCCTCCCAATGCACCGCCGCTGTTTATCAGTGTTCCAACTGGTCCAGCGCTGGTTGGTCGAGCATGGCTCTACGCAGCCCGCGCGACCGATCCCGACGGCGACACGTTGCGATATTCGTTGAGTGCGAGCACGCCAGCGACGGTGACCATCGATGGCAGCAGTGGCCGCGTGACATTTACTCCCGATAGTGTGGGCTCGGTCGATATCACCGTGTTCGCTACTGACACCGCCGGCAATCGCGCTGAACAGTCCTTCCGTTTACCAACCGTGGCACCACCGGCCGACGGCGCCAATCGACCACCGGTATTCACAAGCACACCGCTCGGACCGGCTCGCGTAGATCAAGC
>JADLDX010000297.1 GCA_020846515.1 Pirellulaceae bacterium | reverse complement strand
TGGGCCAGTGTTTTCATCCAAACGTCGCACTAGATAGCCGATGGCGCTGGTGAAATCTTGTTCACTACAAGCCGGCGCGTACAGCAGCAAGTTCTGGCTCAGCTCACGCAATGCTCGGCGTTGATGATTGGCCATGCCTTCCAGCATCTCGAATTGAACGCGTTCGAACACGCCCCAACGCACTGCTAAGATTAATGCGAAAGCGATCTCGAACAGATTGTGACTGGCCACACCCAATCCGACCGCTTCGATATGCTCGGGTTGCATGCCATAGACGACCATGCGTTTGTAATTCGCGTCGGTATCCAATTTGTTTGTGTAGGGTGCTTGTGGCCAGCCGCGTAGCGAGGCTTCGACACGTTCCATCTCCATGTTCGCACCTTTGACGATGCGAATGGTAACTGGACTGCCACCGCGAGCCACACGTTGCTGAGCCCATTGGGTAATGCGTTGCTGCACCGGAAAACTATCGGGCACGTACGCTTGCAATGCGATTCCGGCGCGAACTTGCTCCAGTCCGGGTCGATCCAAGGTCGACATGAACGCCTCAGAGGTCAGCGCCATGTCGCGGTACTCTTCCATATCCAAATAGACAAACTTCGGTACCGCTGGTCCTTGCTGGGGTTGAAAACGATGTCGCGCCGCCGCGCGGTACAGCAACTCCAAACGATCGCCCACGATGCGCAGCGTATGCGCGCGAGCCAAGGGCGAGATCTGGGAGTACAGCGTCGAGATCTTGACCGACACGACTTCTATTTCGGGTTGCTGTAAAGCCGCCAGGTATTTTTCCAGTCGATGCTGCGCCTCGTCCTCACCCAAGAGGGCTTCACCGAGAAAGTTGACATTCATGCGAATGCCTTCCGTGCGTCGCGCCGACAAGTGTTCGCGCAGCATGGCGGGTTCAGCGGGCAAGATGACGTTGGAGGTTTCCTTGCGCATCTTGTCTTTGACCATCGGCACGGCCACGCCGGGCAGATAGTTGCCAAAGGACTGAAAACCCCGCAGGAGTGCTTGATCCAATTGAGAGAAAAAACGCGGGATGCCTTGGACATCTAGAATATGGATCAACTGGTCGACCGCCCGATCGGGACTGCGACTGCGGAAACCCTGGTCGGTCATCTGCGTGAGCGTGACCTTATCCTCAGGGTGCTGCAGCATCCGATCCAGCTCAGCTTGCTGGCGCCGTTCGGCGGGTGTCTGCAACTGAACAGCCCGCTCTTGGATGCACTTGGCTAACTGGCAAGCCTGGGCGATGACATCCTGCAGAGCCAGCGGATCCGCCTTCGCAGCCGTAGCTTGCGTCGGCGGGCCAGCGATTTGTCGAAGTAAATCGACGGAAAGCTGCGTCAAAACGGCACATCCTGATCATCTTCGTACGAGGCCTCAGCGAAAGCCGCGTTGGCATCGGCTGCCCCCCCGGCTTTGGCACCGACGGCTTTAAAACCGGTGGCTTCTGCGTTAAGGAAGAATTTTACTTCGCTACTGGGATCTTTCTGCCAACGACGACCGGCCAGCCGATAGTTGACTTCGATCTCATCCCCCACCTTCAGACCGTCGATACTATCGCAGTTATCACCGGTGAAATCGATCGGGATATAGTTTGGAAAGCGACCGTTATCCTGTTCCAGGACCAACAAACGCTTGCGAAAACCTTTTTGACCGAAGGTCTTGGTCTCTTCGATCACATGCACCACCCCACGTACCTTTGCATCGCTCATCCGAAACCGTCCTATGCGAGACAACCAATGAACCGCCGACTGATAACTGAACTAGTCTGAGTAAGGAATAATTGTATCGGAATTTCAAGACCGTGAAACGGCTTCGATGGGAGCCAGCCGCTGGGAACGTGGTGGCCTGCCCCACCGATTCCCGCGGAAAGCCACCTGCCACAACACATGGCCAGCCGATATACTTTTTCGAGATTCTCCATTTCCGCGCCACCCACCTTCGAACAAGCCTGCTCGAACTGACGAGCTGAATCCGCTATGAATGCTGCTTCACCGACATTTTTCGCCCGGCACGAGTTTCTTATTCGGCGGTTGCACTCTCTCAGCGGTCTGATTCCGGTGGGAGCCTACATGACGGTTCACCTCCTGGTGAACTCCACGCTGATGAATGGTCCTGGAGCCTTTCAGACCAACGTCAACCAAATTCACTCCCTAGGCGCCGTGTTGCCACTGGTCGAATGGGGCTTCATCTTCCTCCCGCTGATCTTCCATGCGGTTGTAGGGCTATGGATCATCCAGTCAGGCCATTCAAATGCTGGCCAGTATCGCTATGTCAGCAATCGACGCTACACCTTGCAGCGCTGGTCCGGAGTGGTCGCCACGATCTTTATTCTGTTTCATGTGTTCCATTTGCACGGTTGGTTTCATGCTGAGTTTTGGTTGAAGAACATAGCCGAACCGCTGGGTATGGCTCAGTTCCGTCCCTACAACGCGACCAGCACCCTAGCCGTCGCGCTCAGTGGCTACGCCTGGCCGGTGTTTTATGTCATTGGCGTCATCGCCTGCGTGTTCCACCTAGCCAACGGTATTTGGACAATGGGCATTACCTGGGGCGTATGGTTAACACCCAAGGCACAAGAGCGCGCCAACTGGGTCTGTGCTGCCTTCGGTTTGTTTCTAGGCATGGTGGGATTGAGTGCGCTGTTTGCCGTCAAGACCACCGATGTCGAGAAAGCCATCCAAGTCGAGAACGCGATGTATGAACAGAAAGTCAAAACAGGCGAGATCATCGATGATCCTCACAAGCGGTCGCATTAATCCGCATGATCCGTCAGTACTGAATAGCTAAAGCCGACGACGAGCCAACAGTCGTCTCGGATAGAATCAACTTTGAACAGGTGAGTGTAAGTCCATGGCAGCGAAACGAGTGGTGGTCGTCGGTGGAGGCCTGGCCGGCCTGGCGGCGACGATGAAACTGGCCGAACTGGGCGTCGCAGTCGACTTGATCAGTTTGACGCCCGTCAAACGATCGCACAGCGTGTGCGCTCAAGGTGGTATTAATAGCTGCAACGATCAAACTCGACAGCTTGGGGACTCCGAGTGGGAGCACTTGAACGATACGGTCTACGGTGGTGACTTTCTACAGCACCAGCCACCGGTAAAAGAGATGGCCTTTCAAGGCCCCAAGATCATCGAGTTGATGGATCGATTGGGTGTACCTTTCAATCGCACCACGGAAGGCTTCCTGGATCGTCGTCGCTTTGGTGGCACGCTGTACAAGCGAACGGCTTTTGCGGGCGCTACGACCGGTCAACAATTGCTCTACGCTTTGGATGAGCAAGTGCGACGCATGGAGTCCGAAGGGCTGGTTCGCAAGTTCGAGTTTTGGGACTTCCTGGGTCCGGTGCTGGACGATACTGGTCGATGCATGGGTGTGGTTGCCCAAGACATGGTGTCGATGCAGATCCGCGCGTTCCCGGCCGATGCCAGCATGGTAGCCACCGGCGGCTGTGGTTTACTCTACGGTCAATCGACCATGTCGGTCTTCTGCAACGGTAGCGCCGCCAGTCGCTGCTTCCAAGCCGGTGTGAAGTACGCCAATGGCGAGTTCATTCAAGTCCACCC
>JADLDX010000296.1 GCA_020846515.1 Pirellulaceae bacterium | reverse complement strand
TCAGCTGGTACACCATCGGCAGGCACACCATCGGTTTTGGTCGTCGATCCGTCAACGACTCCGTCGGGGAGAACAACGTCGCTATCGGCCGCTTCAAGCCCGGCCATATCATCGAGTGTGCTGCCTTGCCACAGGCTGTTGGCCAATCCGAGGTCTTGGTCCATGTCGTCGACGTATGTCATCTGCTCCCACATTTCGCGATGACTGCTTAGCTTGCTTTCCAAGACCGTATCCAGGACCGTCATCGAATCGCGGAGGATACCCGGCAATGTCAAACTCTGCGGCCCCTCGACTTGGTCCACTTTGCGTAGTTCGGACATGGCCCGTCGAATTTCATTAATAACGGCCGGGTTGTCTTCCGACTCCATGCCCATACCATCCAGGCCATCGATTTGAGTTTTGCCCATGCCGGGGTTCAATCCGCCCCAAGCTGGCGATTGCGTCGAGTCAACTGGGGCCGGCATTGCCCAGGCTGCTCCCCGCTGCCACCATGGACCATATTGGGCACGCACGATCTCCCAGCCCAACGATTCGGTACCAGGCGTCGAAGAGCGTCTGGATTCACTGGAAGATTCACTTGTCGATTCACTTCCCAGCAGCCACTGGTCCAACAATCGACGCGCTCCCGTAGTTTGCCCAGCCCGTACAATCAGGCTGCCGCCGCAACTTACAAAGTGCTTAAGCGCCTGGGCGACCAGCGGCTGGGATGCTTGCAGTTTACTGAGCACCGCGCTTTCGATGACGACGATCCGGTACTGCAAATAGTATTGCCACTGCCTGGGAGCCGTACTAACGTGACGAAAGCTGGCATCGCGCTGGCTGTTTCGCGTCAAGCCAAATTCGCTCGGCAGCAAGTAGGAGTTTTTTATCTCGACATCCAACTGGCTTCCTAGTCCCGACATGCCTTGGCCCAACAGCAATCGGCCAGGCTGTTTCATGTTCGGTACTTCGCCATCATCTAACAGGTAGAGCAGCGTAGTGGGCGAGTGGCCGGCCTGGGCGGTGTGATACACCTGATGCTCGCCACGCGCCGGTGGACTCAATCGCACTAAACCGCGACGATCTCTATCAACCCATCGCGATTGCTCTACATCGCGTCCTTCTTCGAGCACTGCCAAATCCCAATTCATAGACGATTGGTTGTTGGCTCGATAGGCAATACTGCTGAGCACGAAAAAAGGTATGACAGCACGGGCAGACGTGGTGCCCTCGGCCATCTTGATGAACGTGCGAAAGGCCACGCCATTTTTGGCCGATGGATCTTGAGAATTGATGTAGAAAACAATTTCGAAAGTGCGCTCTGTCAGACTGGGACCTTTGGGACCGACAACTTCGACGTGCAGCAAACCTTGCGCATCGGCAGCACTGCTTTCATAAAAGAATTTGACGTCTAGTGGACCACTGCCAGTATCTTTGACATTGATCACACCCGTGACAACATCCAACTGCGCCAGCGCTGCTGGGCAGGGCCTCAACATCGACAGCCAAATCCATAACCCGCATGTCAGCCAGCCTCTTAGCCCGCACATGCGACTTAGCCAATAGTACAGTCGGCGATCCATTATTGAACATCCACTTTATTGGGCGCAACGATCTGTTCGGGCAGACGATCTTGAGCAAATGGGCTGAGCACTTCGTTTTCAGGGGGAGCCAACAAGTTTTCCAGCACACCTAAAAAGTAGGTGATCAAGAACAGCAAACTGAACATGGCAAACAGGCCGGCCACCCAAGCCGCAATCGCCACCAGCGCTGCAATCAAGGCCACTCCCTGGTCGGCCCAACGCACCAACATGATCAATACAGCAGCAGCCGTAACCGCCACAAAGGACCAAATCAACCGTGTGCGCGGCAAGAACGGCTGTCGTAGCGATTCCGGACCACGAGAGTTTTCAGTTGCCATGAGTGTCTTAGAAAAGGAGAAGGCCTGCGGGCCGGGCAGAAGCAGGCCCCATTATGGGCATGCAGACTAAGGGCTGACAACAGGAGGAGCCCGTAGACGAATCGCTCCGCGACTCGTAGGTTCTGTAGACGAATCGCTCCGCGACTCGTCAATCACTCTTCCGCATGAAAAGCCCAACCAAAGCCCCCGTCACGGAGTGCCGGGGCTACATGTGGCCGAATCGCTCCGCGACTCGGAACCCCGTCACGGAGTGCCAGGGCCACAAATTCCCCGTATCGGAGTGCCGGGCCACAGCGACTCGTCAAATCGCGGCTAATCTCGCGGCCGTTATTTCTTGGCCACTTTTTCAGCGGCTTTCATGGCACGCAGGATGTTCCCGCTCATAATCTTGTGGATATCGCCCGCGGAATAACCACGGTCCAGCAGCACTTGCGTCAGCACGGGGTAGGTGGAGACGTCTTCGAGCTGTCGTGGGGTCATGTCGATGCCATCGTAATCGCTACCGATGCCCACATGATCGATGCCCGCGATCTTGACGATATGATCAATATGGTCCGCCACATCATGGACCGAACCACGCTGCATTGGATTTTGTTTTCCCAAACGCCCCGATTCGATTTTGTACTGATCTTGGTTATCGCGATACTTGTTCCGCAATTCGCGATACATCGGCTGCAATCGCTTACCCGTCTCGGCGGACTCTGGCACCACAAAACCAGAATAGAAATTGATCATAACGACACCGCCATTCTTGGGCAGTTGCTTCAGGATATTGTCGGGCACGTTGCGCGGATGGTCCGCCACCGCTCTGGCCGATGAGTGCGAGAAGATCACCGGGGCAGTACTGATATCCAACGCGGCCTGCATGGTCTCCGGGGAAACGTGCGAAAGATCAACCAGCATGCCCAGCTGATTCATGGTCTGCACCACTTCCTTACCGAATGCGCTTAATCCATGACACTTGGCCTGGTCGGTGCATGAATCGGCCCAGTCCAACGAATCGCTGTGGGTTAGTGTCATGTAACCGGCGCCCAACGCATGTAGCCGCCGAAGTTTCTCGAGCGAATTCTCGATCGAATGACCACCCTCTACTCCAATTAACGAAGCGATCTTGCCCGCCGCCCTGGCGGCTTCGATTTCTGCTACTGTTCGCGTGGCCACAAAGACTTGCGGATATCGAGCGATCATGGCTCGTACAATCTCGATCTGCTCCAACGTTTTTTGATGCGCGGTGCCATCATATGCGGAATCTGCCGGCACATAGACTGACCAGAACTGGGCACCAACATTGCCCACTCTCAAGCGATCGATGTCGGTATGCATGGCCGGTTGCGGCTTGGCAATATCAACCTTCTCAAAAGAGCGCGAGCCGTTAGTACGAATCTCCCATGGCAAATCGTTGTGACCATCAAAGATATAGCTGGCCGCATGAATCTGCCTGGCCTGCTCACTAACCATTACCGTCGATCGAGCTACCGGATCGGCGGCCATCAATGTATGGCCTGTCGATAAATGAAAAGCCGTCACAACACACGCGGCCCACAGCGGCAACACGATCGATTTCATAAAGCAGTCTCTTTCAATCTGTTTGGTTAAACTCGTCGACACGATGTGCCCAAGTTTAATCTAAACCGAACCTGCTCTGCGACATGTGGCCGAATCGCTCCGCGACTCGGAGCCCTGTCACGGAGTGCCAGGGCTACAAAGAGGCCGGGGCTACAAAGAGGCCACTTACAGCGACTCGTGGCAAAGCAGAGCGCCTTGCAGCAATTGGAAAAGCGCGGCAGATCGATCGCCATTTTTAGCCTCTAGAATTTGCTGCGCAGCGCGATGCAACCTGGCATTTCCAGCCGATTCACCCACCAAGCCCGCAATGTGATCCACTTGCTGGATCCAGCTCAGCTTACTGGCCACTAGGCGATCAATGAACTCGCTTTGCGCAGGCGTTGGCTGCAACGATCGAATCAAATAGGTAGCCGACGGCTCCAGCTCCGGCTTAACGGTCGGTGTCTTTATTTTCACCATATCTGGTGTCGGCTGGGCCAAAGTGGCTCTTCGCTGATCGCGACTATCGGACCAACGATCAACCGACGCCAATGCCAGTTCAAGCGTGGGCAGTCGTTGGACTTGCGTCGGTACAAAGG
Organism: Pirellulaceae bacterium; assembly: GCA_020846515.1. GTDB lineage: Bacteria > Planctomycetota > Planctomycetia > Pirellulales > Pirellulaceae > Aureliella. The sequence goes on along the minus strand of JADLDX010000296.1, from coordinate 1,205 downwards.
CTGCGAAATTGGTGGCGGTTTTGTTCCAGCGATCGATCTCGACTTCGTTCGCTACTAACCAGCGCGTACGATCCACGTCCAATCCTTGCAACGCAAAGGGACGGGTCGTAACTAACCAGCTAACCAGTCGCGCCATGTCGCGATCATGGGCTTGAAACTGCTCGCTCAACGTGATCAGAATCTCTCGACGTTCGGTCAGTCCTTCTCCATCGAGAGTTGCATGTTGGGCAACCAGCGGCCGACCGAATACCAAACGCCATGCCAAATTGACGGCGGCTTGATCGGTTACGGCAGTGGTCGCCATCCAGCGTGCTAAACTCTCCCGCGGCGTGCGTACGCCTCCCAGCGTTCGCCAATTGTCGCCCCCGGGTAGGCGAAAGCCTGCCGCCTGCAATCGACCATCGGGTCGATCGAAAAATACACCGGGCGATTTGCCCTCGGCAAACAATTGCGGTTGTTTATCGAGCAATATTCGGTGAGCTTTCGGACTGCCGGATTGCTCTTCGTCTGCTTTGGCCGCCGCTACCTTGGCTGCTTGACCATCCACTCCTGTGAACAGCGCGACCAATGACCAATACTCATCTTGATCCATCGAGATCACACGACCGTTGTCGCTGGCATCGTGACATCGCGCACAGGCCAGGGCTTCATCTAACAAAGCGCTGCCGACTCGACCGGCCAGTCGATGATTGTCACCACCGGCCAGAGAAGCCAAGAACGCCGACGACGGCTGGTCGGGTGGGCTATTAATCAGGTCAGCGACCACTTCGTTCCATGGTCGCCGCGCCACAATCTGCTGAGCCAGGTAGCTTCGCAGGGCTTGCCCGGCGGCGTCCTGGCGATCAGCTGCGGAAGTACCGCGGAGCCAATACTCAGCAATGCGATCTGCCCAATGTTCCGCAAACGTGGCGGTACGCACCAATTTCTCGGCTACTGCGGCAGTTGGCTCGATGGTCTCACTGGCAGGTTGATCGACCAAAACGGCCGACATGCGCACCAACACCTCTTCCCGAGCTACCGAAGGCTTGACATCCAGTTGCTGACTTTGCCAGAGTTTTTCAAACTGTGCATCGACCGCTGCCGCCACTTCGGCATCGCTCAACCGCACGGCCACTCGAGTCGGCTTGGGCACGTCCGGCGTCACTTCGAGTTGCTTCGGTTGAGCATTAAAGGGCAGATTCTCTAGGGACAGCTCTTCGCCCTTT
>JADLDX010000295.1 GCA_020846515.1 Pirellulaceae bacterium | reverse complement strand
GTCATGATTTGTGTGGAACCATTGTTAAAGGAAACCCGCGCCCCCGTCCCAACATCGTTGCATTTGTCTGAAAAACGCTTCGAACGCACGCGATTCGTTTCGTTACATAAACAGCCTGACGAGCGCGAACTGCGGGGCTATCTACTGTGGGATGAACTTAGTAGCGAATTTCATCTATACTGTTTTGGGATGAGACAGCCGCTCGATGGCCAACAGTATGCTCTTTGGCTTGTCGGTCCTGCTAACCAGCTCAAGGTCGTCGATCGACTGCAGATCAACTTAGCGGGCATTGGTAAGGCCGCTTTCAATTGGCCCGCTGGCGATTTTCAATTCGTCTTGATTACTCTGGAATCTTCGGCACGGAAAAACGACAGACCTTCCGATGCCATTGAACTGACGTCCTGTTCAATCCAATCGCTTAATCTCTGACGCTTGTGGACTAACGTCGCAGAGCCCGGAGCAACGGCATATCTCTACCGGTTTGGTGAGCCGTGTCGCATCGATGCCTGGTATCTTCCGCCCAACCAGGCTGATTGGCGTGAGCTGGACGTTTGTCGCCAGCTCCCTGCCCGACGAGATCTACCTGGCAGCCGCCGATTTGCCAATATGCCCCAACGATAATGTGGTTAAACAACAGGCAGCGATAAAGTAAAAAATCGCATTGGGTGTGCGAGTCGTCCAGGCGTTCCATGGAAACGGAAACTGGAAAAAGGCAAAGTTCAGACCAAAGTACATCCAAGTGACCACCAGTAAGAGCCAGGGCGCAAACCGCGCGGCTGATCGCGATTGTTGGCTCGGGCGCGACCACCACCAAGCCAACAAAACGGTCAACCCAATCGGAATCATTAAGAACACTACGATGCCCACCGGCATGCTCACGGTCGGTGTCTTAAAGACCATTTCGCGAAACGTCTTGCCAGCAATTGGAATTGCAGTGACTGGCAGCAACAAGAAGTAAGGCCAGAATCGGCCAACGCTGACCGCAAACAAAGGTATGGCCGCCATGATCAGTCCGTCGCTGTACCAACCAACCGAACTGCCGGCGATGAACTCCGAACTCACCAGCAAACTCAGATGCAATGCCAGCAGCAGACCTTCCAGCCACACGATCATCACCAACGGTGGCCATGAGACTTTCATTGTAGGCTCAACCGGCGACGTTCCATGCATGGAACTGTACGATTCATCGAGCGAATCAGACGCTGTATCCTTTTCCGAGTAACCTGCGATCAACTTTCTATTGAGCGCTATGCCGATGAGCAGGCAAGCGCCCATCACGCAACCGTAGGTGGTCTCCATTACGTTCCACCAATTCATCACGCGATCCAATGCTTGCCATGAGCCGCCGCGTATCGCTTCCAGATTCCATGCATGATAGGCTTGGAAGCATTGTCCGGCTGGGAAACCTATGCCGCCACCCAACATCCCCCAACCCGCCATGCGTAGCGCCAAGCGATCACCGTTGTACACACGCAGCGCAAGTGTTGAGAGCACTAAGGCCAGGCCCAGTCCACCCCAGACTTCGCGCCGAGGTTTGAGTTCCGGACCTGCATCAGGTCGCCAATGCCAATCCGCCGAAAAGTAGAATTCGGGCAACAAACGGCGAGTGGGATCAAATGGTTGATTGATCAACCATAGCCCAAGTTGATACAAGCCCCACATCCCGGCCAGGCAGCCGATCATCTTCAACGGGCTTAGCAATCGACCACTGAGCGCATGACCGAGCAATAGCCCAGAGAATCCGATCCAGATCGCGCCTTTGACGGCTAACCCTAACATACCCCAACGCAGCGCGGACCAGTTGCCTACCATGGCCGGATCATGCGTGAGACCAACGGTTTGACCATATGTCATCGATCCACCAATACCGATGGCAATGGTCGCCAACGCCATGGCTCGGGCCACAAACAGGCTGGGCATATGCCGTAGATAGCCCACCGCGATGACGGAGCTGACCAGGAGCCCGGCCATCATCGCGCCGGTCTCATGACCGTACTGGCCGCGAATACCCCAGCCCATACCGCCAGCCAGGGCACCGCACAAAATGATCCAAAGGTGTTGAGTAAAAGTTGGCTTTGGCTGCGTGTTCATAGGTGATGCCCATAGTCGCCAATTTGACTCCTGACGCGTTCCTGAGCCATTGGTTCGTGGGAAGGGTAAAGGGTGTGAACATTTCAGGATAAATGTTCTTCAATGGTCGATTGTTTGACGGCGGTGATAACTTACTCTAGCATCTACGTAGCATAGGTAAAGCAGCTTACCTTCCCACCTCAGAATCCCACCTTCTACGGACGATATGGCAATGTCTCGGCTCTTCAGATCAAAAGGCTGCCGATCGCTGTGGGGCGCGTGCGTCCTGCTGTTGATGTCTACTCAAAGCTTAAGTGCTCGACCACCGTACAAGCATGGCTTGAAGAAGTTATACGGCCCACGCCTGAATGCCAACTTACACCAATGCGCAACCTGTCATTTAACCAAGGACGAAGTGGGCGTAGGTCAAGAGTTCGACGAAGAGAACCCACCCCACAACGTGTTTGGTCAGCGTCTGCGCGAGCTTGGCGAAACGATTGGTGAGGATAAACCAAACGGTGACATTCTTGTTCGGCTGCAAAGTATCGTAAACGAAGATGCAGATGGTGACGGGATTGCTAATGAGCTGGAGATTCTGGCAGGCAAGCATCCCGGCCGTGCCCAGAG
>JADLDX010000294.1 GCA_020846515.1 Pirellulaceae bacterium | reverse complement strand
CACATCGTTGACACTGCCATCGCCACCCACGCCTTTGCCAGCGAAAATCTGCACGAATCGTACTCCACGTTCGACCAGGCGTCGTGATAGTAGACACTGCCGTGCGAAGGTCGAGCATTCAGGTTTATCCATACCGTACAACTTATGGGTGGCGTCGGTTTCCTGAGATAGATCCATTGCCTCGGGCGCTGACATTTGCATACGGTAGGCCAGTTCGTACGAGTTGATTCTCGCGGCCAAGTCGGCTTGTGTTGGGCGGTTGGCGGCATGCTCTTGATTCAACTGCCGGAGTACATCCAATTGCATGCGTTGTTGCGCGTCGCTGCGTTGGCCATGCCGCACCAAGTTATCGATCGTCTCCTTGCGACGCGCGTCCAGCGCCAGGGCTTGATACGTTTTGGGTAAAAAGCCGGCCGACCAAATTTGGTCGTCACCGCGTGGGCGAGTGTCATGCAGCACGACGTAGGACGGCAGGTTCTGATTCTGCGATCCGAGCCCGTAGGTCATCCAGGCACCCAGCGCAGGCAAGCCTGGCCTATTCGTGCCACACATTAATTCGATGGAGGCGGGCGCGTGATTATTTTGTTTCAGGTACATCGAGTGCAGAAAGCACATACGATCTACGTGCTTGGATAGATGTGGAAACAGATCAGAGACCCATGTCCCTGATTGGCCGTGCTGGGACCAATGGAAAGGCGATTTCAGACACTTGCCACTGGTCGTAAAGAATCCGGTCTTCGGGTCCGCACCGGCCAGTTCTTGTCCGTCGCGTTTTGGCAATTCGGGCTTGTAATCCCAGGTGTCGACCTGCGACGGAGCGCCGGTCATGAACAGCCAAATGATCGACTTTACTTTGCTCGGGAAATGCGACTCTTTGAGCGCTAACGGATCGCTTGCTGTACTAGCTTGCGATTCCCCGTGCAACATGCTAGCCAGCGCTAACGATCCGAAACCGAGGCCAGCTTCTTGCAAGAATCGACGGCGGCCCGGCAAGACAACTTCGGCAGGCGAATAGAAATGAAACATGGTCGGTTCCAAGTGGTAAGCACGTTAGCAAAGTTCAGGATTGCAAGGTAGCCAGGGCCCGACGCACGGTGTCGGGATTACTAGTCGCGTAAGATGCTTCAATCGAGTTAGTCGATGTACACAAATTCATTCAAACACAAAAGCACGTGACAGAATTCCACTATCGCGCTGTCCAATGAGCCTTGAGCATCCGCCGGCAATAGCTGACGCTGCTGCTCGACGAAAGCAACCATTTGAGCTCTCTCGTGGCTGGTCGCAGGACGACCAAAGGCCACACGGTAACCGTAGTCGATCATGCCTTCCGGCGTTGGATCACCGGCCACTTTAATGCGAGCGTACAGCCGTTCCGCCTGTTGCCTGACGAACGGCGAGTTCATCAGCGCGAGGGCTTGGGTGGGCACCGTCGTGATACTTCGTTCCCCGATACTTTGCGTCGGCTCAGGCGCGTCGAACATAGTCATGACAGGTAACAACTCGCTGCGTTTGACTCGCAGGTAAACACTGCGACGCACACTGTCATCCAGTACGCTGGGGCCAAACATCTTCGCATCCAGATTCCCACCCGCCGCCAAGAGAGCATCGCGGATGGCTTCCGCTTCCAGACGCTTCGGTCGGAAGTGCCACAAGTACTTGTTAGTAGGGTCGATCGCCAAATTCTCAGGAAGGACCTCGTGGGACTGCTTGTAGGTTTCGCTGAGCATCATCAGGCGATGCAAGTGCTTCAACTTCCAACCTTCTCGCACCAGTTCTCCGGCCAGATACTCCAACAGCTCGGGGTGCGTGGGCGGGTCGCCTTGCGCTCCGAAATCGTTGGGTGTGCCGACGATGCCTTCACCAAAATGATGTTGCCACAAACGATTGACGATGACTCTGGCCACCAACGGACCAGCTCCCTGCGGCAAGTCGGTCAGCCAGTTCGCCATGGCCAGCCGCGGATCAACTGGCTTCTCGCCTTTAGCTTGCTTGTTTGACTTTGCTTCTTTGTTTGACTTTGCTTCTTTGTTTGATTCCGCGGGGGCAACTTGGGCAGCGGTACTATCATCGTTCGCAAACGCAGTGGTTGAAGATGCATCGATCGAAGATGCAGCGGTTGATAGTTCACTGTCGGCCACCTGTTTGTTGCCACGCCACAGCACTTGCACAAAACCGGGTTCCGCTTTGCCTTGTTTATTGTGAACTTCGCCGCGGCGCAAGAAGTACACATCCTGTCCACCGTTGATGGTGGTATACACTTCTGAAAGGTTGGGGCGCGGGGTCGCGGCTGTATGCACACGCACTGCCCGATACACCTTCGCCGTGTCTGTGTCGAAGGGGGCGAGCCATCGCGCTAGCGGTTCACGAAGGAAGTCAGGCAGCGGCTGGGGCAGTTTATTCTTGTGCGATGCCAACAGCGCTCGAATCTCGTTGGCGTGTTGAGGTGCCACGTCGCCGGCCCATGTGGCTGGATTCGGTTCGACACTGACGGACACACGCAGTCGACCGATGCCCAGTTCGCGAAAAGTCATTTCAACGACCAGTTCTGTGCCGCCAGCAAATCCGGCGATCGGCGTTTCGAATTCGAAGATCGCTGCGTTATCTTTCTTCGCGTTGGCTTTGACCACCCAAGCCGTGCCGGGTTTACCATCGACAGCCTGCGCGAGGGGCTGATCCTTGTCTTCAAAGGCTGCGAAGATAGGCTTGAGCTTGATGGCTTGTGGCGCATCTTGGATTTGTGGATCCAGCGCCTTGGCCGTTACGCTCAATTGGCTTAGTTGAAAGCCACCGTCGCCCTCTAGGCCTGGACCGCGCTGAGGCAACGCTTTATCGGTAAAGGCATCCAAACGCAGCGATTGTAGATTCTTCTGATGTGTTTGAAACTTCAGTTGGTACTTCTCGGCACCGCCAACTTTCCGCTTCTGACCACGCTGTCGCACATTAGCGCCTGGACTGAGCATGCCATCGTGCGCGATGACTGATCCGGGCAATTCTTTGAGATACGACCGCTCGGCGTCCATGGTCACTGGTTCGAGCGTTTGCCATCGACCGGCTTCGGGTTGTTGTTTGAGTCCATCTTTTTGCCAGGCTGTCAAGCGACCAGGCAATTCGACCGAGGCAAATTGGTGAAGTGCATCGACAAGTGGTTCATGTTCAAGACGATGTTGTTCCAAGGCGCGTTCGGTCGCGGGCGGATCGGTATCCAACGTTCGTGGTCCATGGACGGTTCGCGCGAGCGATGCGGCTAGGGCGTAATAATCTTCATGGGGACTGGGATCATATTTATGAGCATGGCAGCGGACGCAGCCAAGAGTCAGGCCCATCATGGATCCGCCGATGGTCATCAGCATGTCGTCCAACTGATCGTAACGAATGCCTTCGACTGTCTTGGCTGTAATCTGTCCTGGGTAAGGACCGGCGACCAAAAATCCGGTAGCCGCTGCGGCATGGATGTCATCCGGTTCGATTAAGTCCCCAGCTAACTGCATGCGCAGGAATTCGTCGTAGGGCATATCGCTATTGAGTGCGCGGATGACCCAGTCGCGATAATGGTAGGCACCCGGTCGAAAGCCATCGAATTCATAACCGCCACTTTCTGCGAACCGTGCTGCGTCGAGCCAGTGGCGGGCCCAGCGTTCACCATAAGACGGGCTGGCCAATAGTTCGTCGATGACTTTCTCATAGGCTTCGGGTGATTGGTCGGCCAAAAACGCAGCTGATTGTTCTGGCGTTGGCGGTAAGCCGATCAGATCAAAGTAGGCTCGACGAATGAGTTTCTCTTTAGAGGTTTGAGGATTGGACTTCAATCCGTGAGCCTGTTGAGCTTGGCGAATGAAGCCGTCGATAGGATTGTCTTTTTCAGGTGGTTTGACTTCCTTTAAAGGCTGAAACGACCACCACTGCTTGCCCTGTTCGATATCGATCACGCGTTTGCCAGGTACGGCCGCGTCACCTTCGCGTGGATCGGGGGCACCCATATCAATCCATTTAGCGAAGTCCTGGATGATCGCTTCGGATAATTTGCCACTCGGCGGCATTTCCAAGCCATCGTACTTGAGCGCTTTGAGCAGTGAACTATCGGCTGATTTGCCTTTGACCAGAATTGCCCCGGTTTCGCCACCGGCCTGAACGCCTTGAGCAGAATCCAGCAGCAACGCACCTTGCAATTTCTTGGCATCGCGAGCTTCGCGCGAGTGACAACTGTAACAATGCTCAACCAAAACGGGACGAATGCGTTGCTCGAAGAACTCAATCTCGGCTTTGTCTGCTGCCGACGTTACGCGCAACAGACTGGTCGACATTGCAAGGAGCAGCACGAGGAACAGTACAGTGGTTTTCATGGGCAATGAATGTTTCAAGTTAAGCACGCGATCAAAAGAACCCGTGGACGAATTGCTCCGCGACTCGTCGGACCCTCAACAAAGTTCACTGCGTGGTTGCGGTTCGATCAAGTCGCTACCTGATCCAATGACAACTTAAACACGGTGGGAGGAACGCGAACGCTGGTGGCAGGCGCACCCCTTGCACTTTGCCATGCATGGTTTGCTGAATCAAACGGGCGTGCATAATGCAGTGTACGGAGCGTGACTGCCACTTCAATTGCGGTTAAAGGTAGGCCGTTTCTCATTATAGCCGCTATGCCCGTCGACACGTCTGGTGGAGTTAAGAAATTCAGAGCTTCTTGGCGATCACTCTGAGTTCACCAATGGGCAGAGGCAGTGGGCGTTTTCGAGCTGTGGCGGGGATTAGCCAGGCAACAGTTTTCAGTGCGCGGTAAATCAGTGGGTTGTATTCATGAAACTGGGTCAGTGCATAGTCGTACGTCATCGGCTTATACGTCGACCCCACGTTCTGAATTTCAAATTGATGTTTACGGAGCAGTGCGGGTAGGTTGCTGCTATTGAAATAGTGCAGATGTTCTTCGGGGATATAGAAGTACCAACGACTACCCATTGTCTTTCTCACCAGGCTACCTGTATTGGGCACCGTCATGACCAGACTGCCACCTGGGCGAATGCTTTTGCGTAGCGATTCTAAGAACGCATTGGGATCGATCACATGTTCCAAGACATCGAAGGCGGTTACACAGTCGTATCGATTGTTGGCGGGCACATCATCCATCGTGCCTTGATAGATAGATAAGCCGCGAGCCCGGCCTTCAGCGACTGCTGTTTGAGAAATCTCGACACCTTCGCCCTGAATACCATGCTGAGCGATGGTTTCGACGAACACACCATTGGCACATCCCACATCCAGCCAGCGTCCAGACATGTCGACATGCTTTTTGATCTCGCTGATGCGTTGGCGAGCCGTCATTTCCTTCATCAATCGAGCGGCGGCAAACTCTTGGTACATGCCGCTAGAAAAGGAGGATTCGTAGTAAGTCGCCAGGGCCTCTTGTGTTGGCAAAGGCGATTGCATCTCCAGGCTGCATTGGCTGCATCGCCAGAAGTTGCGTTGTGTTTTTTG
>JADLDX010000293.1 GCA_020846515.1 Pirellulaceae bacterium | reverse complement strand
GGGTTAGGCTACTACGGCGCGCTGGATGAATTTCGAATTCTCGCTCGCTCGACCGACGAGCATGTGGCCAAGAGCTGGACCGACTCGGAACTGCTATTGGGAATTCTGAAACGTGAGAAAGGCGATCGCTTATCGAGCGAGTCGCAGGCACTAACGGACTTTTTTATCGCCAACGAAGCCACTCCCGAGATTCGTCAGGCTCATTCAGATTTGCAGGCGGCCAAGCGCCAGCAGCGCGCGGCACGCGGGGCGATTGCCACTACCCTGGTAATGCAAGAACGTAAGGAACCCAGGTCTACGTTTGTGTTGTTGCGCGGGGTGTACGATGCGCGAGGTGAAGAGGTAAAGCCAGCCGTGCCGGCCGTATTGGCTCCCACAGGCGTCGCTACTAGACCCGACCGGCTTGGCTTGGCCCAATGGCTTACCTCGAAAGATCATCCGCTAACTGCTCGAGTGGCAGTGAATCGTTTTTGGCAGATTTGTTTTGGTGAAGGTCTGGTGCGAACGCCGAACGATTTTGGTACGCAAGGTGAGTCGCCCACGCACCCAGAATTGCTGGATGAATTGGCTGTGCGCTGGATGCACAGCGGCTGGGATATGAAGCAGTTATTACGTTGGATTGTAACCAGTGCTACTTATCGACAATCGTCCCAGGGAACAGATGAGAGTCTTAAGAAGGATCCAGAGAACCGATGGCTAAGTCGTGGTCCGCGTTTCCGTTTATCTGCTGAGTTAGTGCGCGACCAGGCATTGGCGGTTTCCGGATTGTGGGCCACAAAAGTTGGTGGTCCTAGCGTGCGGCCATACCAACCCGAAGGTGTGTGGGAGGCCGTGTCTTACAATGCCGAGGATAGCTACCAGCCCGATCGGGGCGAAGGTTTGTGGCGTCGCAGTTTATATACGTATTGGAAACGCCAGGCGCCTCCACCTGCGCTGCAAGTATTTGATGCCGGCACGCGCGAGAAGTGTCTGATCAAACGTCCGCGGACCAATACGCCACTGCAAGCCCTCGTGCTGCTGAATGATCCAACATACTTGACGGCTGCCAGCGCTCTGGCCTCGCAATCGCTGTCACAGTTTCCAACGAAAGGCCAGCGAATTAGTGCGATGTTCCGCCAGGTGCTCTCGCGCTGGCCAGAGTCCATCGAACTGCAAGCACTGAGCGATCTGCATGATCGCGAAATCGCTATCCTGAAGAACAGTCCCCAACTTGTGCAAGAGCTAACTAGCGCGACTGTAACTAACGCGACGTCGGCTGGCGCGACGATGACTAATAGCACAACCGTACCTCGCCCGGTGGGATCTACCGCCGTGGATCTGGCGGCTTATACGTTGGTAGCGCACACCATTATGAATTTAGACGAGGCGATCACCAGGCGATGAACCGCAGATTTTTCCTCAAAGATTTTGGTGCAAGCGTTGGTTCGGGTGTCGGCGGTATGGCCCTGGCTTCCTTGTTCGCGGGGCGGTCGCAGGGCGTTGAGCATCATGTGCCCAAGGCCAAGCGAATCATATCGCTGTTTATGCATGGTGGTCCGTCGCAGATTGATTTATTGGATTACAAACCCAAGTTGAAGGAGATGCACGGTCAAGAGTTACCGGCGTCCGTGCGCGGCGAGCAGCGATTGACGGGGATGACCAGCAGTCAAGCATCCTTGCCGGTGACTTCATCCTTGTTTCGCTTCAAGCAGTTTGGGCAAAGCGGTACTTGGATGAGCGAGTTGCTACCCAAGACCGGCAGTATGGCCGATCAATTGTGCGTTATTCGCTCGATGCATACGGAAGCCATCAACCATGATCCCGCGGTGACGCTATTGCAAACCGGTCATCAGCAACCCGGGCGACCGAGCTTCGGCGCCTGGACCAGTTATGGACTGGGCAGTGACAGTGAAGAATTACCCGCATTTGTGGTGCTCATATCTCGCGGCAGCGCGGCTCGGCCAGCGGATCCACTATACGCGCGGCTGTGGGGGGCTGGCTTTCTGCCTACCAATCACCAAGGGATATCTTTGCGCAGCAGTGGCGAACCAGTGCTATATCTGCGCAATCCCAGCGGCGTTACGGAAGCGATGCGTCGACATCAAGTCGATACGTTGGCGCAGTTGAATCGACGCGCTGCGGATCGAGAGTTGGATCCAGAAATAGACACACGCATTGCGCAGTACGAGATGGCGTATCGCATGCAGACTTCAGTACCGGAGTTAACGGACCTGCAAAATGAAACCGCCGAAACGCTGGCGGCTTATGGACCTCAAGCTCAGCAGCCTGGGACCTTTGCAGCCAATTGCCTCTTGGCCCGACGCTTGGCCGAGCGGGGAGTACGTTTCATTCAGCTCTACCATCGCGGCTGGGACCAGCACTACAACTTACCGAGCGATTTACGATTGCAGTGTGGTGATATTGACCAACCATGTGCAGCCTTGCTGAGCGATCTGAAGCAACGCGGGATGTTGGACGAAACCTTGGTGGTGTGGGGCGGTGAGTTCGGACGTACGACTTATTCGCAAGGTAAGCTCGAGCTGACCAACTATGGACGCGACCATCACGGTCGTTGTTTTAGTATGTGGCTGGCCGGCGGTGGAATCCGGCCCGGCGTTTCGTATGGTGAAACGGATGACTTCAGCTACAACGTTGTGCGCGATCCGGTTCATGTGCACGATTTAAATGCCACCCTGCTGCACTTGATGGGCATGGATCATCGTCGTTTGACCTTTCGCTTTCAGGGTCGCGATTATCGACTGACCGACGTGGCCGGCCAAGTCGTGCAACCCATCGTTAGCTGACGCAGCAGCAGCAGCTGCTGCGCAGCCGCGGGAACTAACCCTCCTGCTGCGTAGCAGCGGGAGGGTCGACCCGCGGCAGCGTGGGCGGGGAGGGGGCCTCCCGTGCTAACCCAAGCATGAAGCATTTCGCTGCGGACTCGCCTCTGCGGCGCACGCACCCTCCCCGAAAAAACAGGCTGCAGTAGCGCCTGTTTTTTCGACCCTCCCTTGAGGCCCTTGAGGGAGGGTTAGTTCAGGTCAAAATCTTGGTGAAGAACAACGCTCCGCCCTGAACACTTTGCAGAGTGGACTGCGCGAAACCGGCGCCGGAATAAACGCGACGCGCCCGATGATTGTTCTCTTGAACTTCCAATGTGATCTTGGCACATCCCATTTCTAATGCATGTTGCTCCACGGCCCGCAACAGCGCCGAACCTATTCCTCGCCCTCGATACTCTGGCACAACGCCCAGATCATGAATGTTGATCAACGGTCGCGCAGCGAACGTCGAGAAACCGATAAAGCAAGTCGCAATGCCAACAGCCTGGCCGTTGCAGTAGGCCAGGAAAATCAGCGTGGTCGGCATCGCTTGCAAGCCAGGTATCAAGCGATCAAGCACTTCGCTCGGCAACGATCGACCATTGCCCATCTCATCCTGAGCATAAGCATTCGTCAAACACAGTACATCTCGCTGGTGCTGCGGTAATGCCAAATCAGCTCGAACAATAGTCGTCGATTCGATATCCGAGTTAATCTTCAAGTTGGTCGTCACGATTCACCTTGCAGTCCTACGATTGCACCGGATGCCTATTGCACCGGATGTGCCATAAAAGTTGTGAAGCGGGAGTTTGTGCATGCGTTAAGGCACTACCCAGCGTCGGCCATGTGCCTCGACAATATCGCCAGGTACCAGTTTGCGTCGG
>JADLDX010000292.1 GCA_020846515.1 Pirellulaceae bacterium | reverse complement strand
TGCTCTAGCCACGTGTCGTGATCGAGATAACTGGCCCTGATTCCCAGGCCATAAGCGGCTTGTCTGCCATATTCACTATGCAGAAAGGTTGTCGAATAGGGACGAGCGCTCTCGAAGCCGCTTGGTCGCGTTCCGCTGTGCGTGACAACGGCGATGAAGCGTTGATCTTCGCTTATAGTCAGATCGACCAATTCGGTCCGGGCCTCATTCGGCTGGCTCGATTCCGTTTGCACCTGGCTCTGCCAAATGCGTTTGCCGGTCTTGCCACTGATGACATCCACAAAACAGCCGACACGCGATTGTAAACCAACGCCTTGAAATCGGCTGCCCAGCACCAATTCTTTCCAGCCGTCGCCGTCTTGATCAGCGATCGCCAGGCCACGCTGGATCATGCCATCCATGTTGGGCAAGCGAAACGGTTCAGACCATAGAGCCTGACCGTTATCCCCGCGATGCGCTGTGACCATTCCGAAAGGTGGGGTCATGGTATGGCTCCAGATCGCGCCGGGTACATGCGATGGCGCGATCCATTCGTCGCTGCCATCTGCATCCAAGTCGACAACGATTGGAAAATCCGAGCTTCGGCTCAGATAGCTCTGCGCGAGTCGGTTCAAGTCACAGTCCAGCGTTTGCTTCCAGGCCACCTGGTTGGTCTCGATATCCCAGGCGATGAAGTCCGTTACATCTTGCCGAGCTATATGAGCGGTCAACACTAGTATTCGGCCGTCTGCCGACCGCAGCAGCTTGGGGGAACAGACGCAATCATCGGGCAATTGCCAAGTCGCGATAAGCTGGCCGCTTTGGGCGTCCACAAGATGCCAATCGCTTCCATCTATCCAATGCCAGGCGGTCGCTGATTTTGACCGTAGCAAGAGCGGGCGATCCGTTCCCAACCTCGGTTCGAGATCATATGGATTCAGCGAGCCTGGATAAGGTTTAGTTCTGCCATAACCGTCGAAATCCGAAAACTGCAGGTGCTCACCGAAGTCGATTGGACGTTGAACAGCGGAGCCCCACTGCAAGTGCAGCGGGCGAGGGAAGGCAGTGACGCGTGCAGGATTGGCAGATGATTGCAGGCTGGCTAACCACCAACGCACGCTGCCGGTCGCGGGATCGACGTTGAATAGACCCCGATTGGTTGTCGAAAGCAAGCGGGCGTGCGGCGCGATCACGACGCTTAAACGCGCTGCCTGGTCGACTGCATCATCGGAGTATTGCAGCACGATGGGACACAGCGAACCAGCATTCGGTAGCTGCATGCCGGCGGATTCAATCAGATTGGTTCGCCAAAGCTGCTCGCCACTGTCACTGTCAAGACACAGTATTTCCGGTTTGTTGGGATGAGCGAAAACAACTTCCTGGCAATCGTTACCGTTGGTGTCGTGAATGATCACACAACGATCTGGTTGAAACGTCGAGGGGCTACCACGAACGCTATCGCCCCAATGTGTTTGTTCGTCGTGAAAGCTCCACAAGATGTGCCCCGTCCGCATGTCGAGCATCACAATGCCATCCGAACGAATTGTGAGGCAGTAACTCGCCGACTCACCGTGGCGGACGACCTCGCAACATTCGTACCACAAGATATCGTCGCACAGCCAGCGCTGGGCCTGAGGAGCTGCCAAGCGAATGACTTGCAACCCGTCGCCTGAGGCTAAAGCGTCTGCGGTTAAAGCGCCTTGGGAAATCGTTCGCTGGTAACCCAATCTCTGAGATGCGACCACATCGACACGGGCTACATTTCTTGGCAGCCACACTTCGCCATCGACGGTGGTACACTCTGCTACTGGTTTACCCAAGGCATCGCGCGCAGTGACCTTTAACCATTCGCCGGAGTTCGATGTGAACATCACGCGTTGCATATTCGCGTTTGCAACAGCTCGCCAGACGACGCCGCCAATCAAGATGGCAGCGAGCAACGCGACGCAAGCCACGCCGGCTGAAGGAACCGAATTCTTGTGACTGAACAGTTCGCGTACATGCCTGGTCAAGGCATGTTGCGATCGAACGCCCACAGGGCGATGGTCAGCGATCGCACGCAAGTCGGCCGCCAGTTCGGCAGCGGATTGGTAGCGATCCTTGGGCTCGCGAGCGACGCATTTCTCAAGCACTGCTATCCAATCGCGACTGTAGCCGCGCAGGATTCGGCGCGGATCTTCGACACTGTTATGTTGCAAGCGAGAGAGCGATTCGACGGGACTGCTGCCACCCACCACGGATTGTCCTGTCAGCCACTCGATCAAAGTTACACCCAGGCTGTAGATGTCAGTGCGGTGGTCAACCGGTGCGACGATGGCGGATGCCTGTTCGGGACTCATATAATTCGGAGTTCCCTGATACGGGCCGGCTCCCTGATCTGGGCTGGTCAAGTGGGCTGAACCATCGCCCTCACGGCAGGCTAATCCGAAATCTGTCAGCCATATCCGTTGATTTCGATCCACCAGGAGATTCGAGGGCTTGATGTCGCGATGCACGATGCCATGCTGATGAGCGCACTGGAGTGCGTCGGCAACCTCCGCGCCCCAGCGTGCAATTTGGTGGGCCCTGGCGAGCTGGTCTCGTCGCGAGAGCGCCATGCTTTTGTGCTGGGAAATCAACTGCGCGGCGGATTGACCGTCGATCCAAGGCATGGTGAAGTATGGTAGACCATTGACTTCGCCGGCACTGAAAATCGGCACAATGTTCTCATGTTGCAACGCGGCGATCGTTTGGGTCTCACGCTGGAATAGTTCAGACACCGCAGCCTGGTCGCGCAAGAAAGTTTTCAGAACCTTCAAGGCTACTTTGCGACGCAGCGAAACTTGAGTCGCCAAGTACACGGTCCCCATGCCACCGCGCGCCAGTTCTCGATCAATATGAAAATCACCAAAGCTTTCCGGTACGCGATCATTGGGCGTCGCCAACAATAGATCGATTGCTTCCAGCGCCTCCGTGAGTTCGGGGCCTAGATGGGGATATCTTTCGAGATACTCTGCGATGGACGTGGCTGTTCCACACTTCCGATCTCGGAAATAGGCATCAGCTACCTGAGCGATTTCGTCGTCTGAGTTTTCTGGATTTTCTTCGGGCGTAGCCATGGTTTTTGCTCGAGGGACCAACAATCACTGTAGTGTAGTGGTTGGCCAACCAGGTTGCGCAACGAATAATTTGAAAGAAACTCTCTGTCGTCGTTCGCTCCGCGAACGAAACGTAAACGCACCGCGAGCGATCTGAGAAGACATATCGTTCGCGGAGCGAACGACGACTGTCTTTCCCTATTCCGACAGATATTCAGCGAGCGACCTGCCGAGTCCGGCGCCGATACTACCGTAGCCTGCCACCGACATCGCCGAGTTGTTCCAACCCGTTTCCAGGGTCACGCTGATGCCGTGGTCGCCAAGATTGTTTCGAACCCAACCGCTACTCATGCGCCCACGTTCCTCTTCGGTCGTCACGTAAGTGGCGAAGCGATACTCGGGTACGACGGCCACAGGCTCACGAATGTTCTTCGCGGCCAGTTCGATACAGTGTTGGTACTTCTTTCGCGTGACGTCAGGCAACTCCGCAAACCCAAACGGACCAAAAAAGAATACCGGATCCTTGGGAGCTGGGTTATGCAAATCAATATAGGCATCGAGACCATGGCGCTCATGAATCGAACGGATCATCTTTTGAGCAGCGGCTACTTCGGGGTAGATCGCATCGTCAGCCCAATCGCGGTTATGATCCCTCGGTTGAGCATCCTTGCCACCTGCGCCGAGCGCAACATTGTCGACATCCATGATTGGAATAAAGTAAATGCACGTGTTAGCGCGCAACGCCTGGGCGGCTGGCGCGTCGCTGATGATCCATTCCATAAACCCGCGACCGACATGACTGCCACCGGCTTCCCAAGCATGCTGCCGTGCATTCACCCAAACTTGATTAGGCGCGTTCTCTTGCCCGACGCGAATACCATTGACCGAACGCCCACCGCGCGTCTTAGAAAGTTCAAAGCGCTGTGAATCGGCAACTCGGTCGGCGATATGTTGCAACAAAGCCTCTGCATCCGTGGTGACGAACGGTGGTCCCCAAGCGATTCTTAGCTCTGATCGAGTCACCGGGATGTTGTAGACCATCTGTTTATCTGAGTTGAGCGTGCCGCGCGGCGATGGCGACCAAGTCATTCCTTCATCGTCACTGATCCAGGCATGTTGCGGCTGACACCATGTATGGGCGAGGATGCTTTTGTCTCGATAGGGTCGCGTCTGCGCTTGCACTTCGAGTGTCAGATCCGTACCAGGTTTTAGGCCATCGACTCTCATCGACCACCAGCACGGCCAACCACGTCCCTCGCGCAGCGCGGGCATGACTCGCAAGCGTTGCATCGCTTGATCCAGCTGAACGACTTCGACATTACCACCTTCAAAGTCAGCTTGGACGGTGATGGCGGAAGCAATCGGTTGGGCTATCTGAGCGTCAAGCCCTGGACTCAGGGCGAGCCAAATGAGTATCAGCAGTCCGAAGGAATATTTCATAGGAGTTTGCCACCATTAAATCTGTTGTCTCAGTCGTCGTTCGCTCCGCGAACGAAACGTTATTTCGTAACGTTGAGTTATTGCGTTTCGTTTCGTTTCGTTTCGTTCGCGGCGCGAACGACGACTAATTGTTGATCCGCCAGCCAACGTAGGCAGGCTTCTGTCCAGTCAGCGTACGGACGATTAGCTTGCCGAATTCCAAAGTCGTGAGTGGTCGAAGCGTAAAGATGCAGTTCGGCTGGTACATTTGCTTTTTGCAGCGCCAGATACAACACGACGCTGTGCGTTGGTGGACTAATGGGATCGTTGCTGCCGTGAACCAAAAAGATCGGCGGTGTCTGGTGGCTGACTTTTAAATCGGCTGCGAGTTCAAACTTATCCTTGGCCTTCAAGTAGCCTGGGTACGCCGCAATCGCAAAGTCGGGGCGTGGGCTGACTTGATCCACATCATCGATAGGTGCATAGCTTCGCTGCTCGCTATGCATGGCTGTGGCTACGGCCAGGTGACCACCCGCAGAAAAACCAATCATGCCCAGGCGATTGGGGTGCAATCCAAACTCTTTCGCGCGACTGCGAATCAAACTGATCGCGCGCTGTGCGTCTTGTAATGGGCGGCGAGCCGGTAACGTTTTTTCTTCGTCAGGCAGACGTGGTACACGATACTTTAGAATAATTCCAGTAATGCCTTTCGACGCCAGCCACTTGGCCACTTCTTCACCTTCCAACTCCCAATACAAATCCCAATAGCCGCCACCGGGACAGATCACCATGGCAGTACCCGTATCCTGCGTCTCATCGGCACGATAGATCGTGAGCGTCGGTTGAGTGACATTGGTGATCATGCGTGTCGAATTGGTGACTTCGACCTTGTCGCGTGTCAACGCAGGCGAACGCCGCACATATTCTGCCCCGATCGCATCCGACTCGTCGGGCGGAGTGTTCGGCCAGAGTTTCAGCACTTGAGGCTCTGTGTCCACATTGGGTGAGTCGACGTGTACGTGCAGTCGCGCGGTCATCGGGTGCCCGTCGCGGCCTGGGTGCCGAACAGTGACCAGGTAATCTCCCGGCGCGGCAAAGCGATGCTCGATGGCTGCATAGCCGTTGCGCGCATGGCGCTCCGCATTTCCATCTGACCGCACCATGATGCTGGGCGTGCCATCTCCAAAATCCCACGTTTCACCCAGCGGCTGAGACGCAAACGAGCGCACCTTGAAGGTCACCGGATCATTGGGTCGGTTATCCAGCGTGGGCCAGTAACTGGCATGCAACGTTGGCGAATACTGCTCGCCCAACCGTCGATCGATCACCAGCACGGTCGCAAAGTCGATACTCATTCGGCCGTCGGCGTCGAAAACTTTTAAGGTCTCGCAATACTGACCAGGCGTATCGTAGCGTCGTTCGACTTGCGCGAGATCGCTGGTTGTGCCATCGGAGAATGTCCATTGGTATTTGGCAATGTTTCCCGAAGCGCACCAGGAGAGCGAACCATCTAGCACAACTGCTTCGCCGGCATAGATCAACTGATGGGGTCGAGCCACGGCTTGGATGGCGGGCTTGTACTGCTGTCGATACGCTTGCCACAGAAATGCGTAGCCATCTTCGATGCCCCATTTGCCGGATGGTTGAATGGATTTGATGTCGAAGTGCAAGTGCGACCAGGCCGTGGCGCCCTCTTTGCCTACCAGGCCAATCATTTGCCCCTTCGTAACTCGATCACCCAGCTTGACATCGATGCGCTGCAGGTGGCTATAGCGATAGAACCAATTGCGAGAATCGCGAATGGCAATCACATCGGCGCGGTCTGCGACGGGCGGATTGGTAACCTCGGGTGCTGTGTCCAGTGCAGCGGAGACAACCACGCCATCGGTAGCAGCTAAGACTTCGGTCAAGCCTTCCGTGCCGCCAATGTCGAGACCATAGTGATAATAAATGGGTCGGCGCAGCGGCGCATCGCCTCCATCGACATACGAAGGCTCATTGCTCATTTGCGTGGCTGATGCGAACCAACGTTGATTGAGTGGATAGACAAATTGGTCGGGTGCAATCCAATTGGATCCAGCCGGCCAAAGCCTCAAGCGAACATCGGCACGCAATCCCCAGGGATCGTCGCGATCGCTGACACTTTCGTTCAGCCCACGTGTGGCGGGACAATCGACTTGTACGCCGCCAACAGTCGTCGGCAAGTGATAGTTGCCGGAAACGAGCGTCGTTTCTATACCATTGATCGTAAGACGAATTTTGGCTTGTCGGATCGCTTTGCGAACTGAATCGCGAATTTCTTGCAAGTCGATGACTTTGATGTGCGCCATCGATTTGTCGACAAGCTCCACTGACGCGGCTTCACCGATTTTTAAATCGACGGTTTTGTGCAGTGGTAAAGTTGAATGGTCGACTGCCAGGCCATCACCACAGGCGACCAGCACGAGTGTCAGTGCCATACTCAGTAATGTAACGCACTTCACAATGGACACCTCGCTGCTCAAGTTGTGATCGACGCACCTACGCCTCCGCCCAGATCGGACGCATGTCCAGTATAAAGCCGGGCAAGCATGAATCGGCTGCAATCATGTCCACTTCCTTCAGTATCTGAATCTCTTTCGATCGCTGATAGACGTGAACTTGTCTAGTCAAGGGATCGATGAGCCAGCCAAGCTGAGCTCCGTTATCGAGATACTCTTGCATCTTGGCCATCAAATCCGTCACGCGGTCAGTTTCCGACCGCAATTCGACTACAAAGTCCGGACAAATTGGCGGATACCGTTTGCGATCTTCTTTGGAGAGCTTTGACCAGCGCTCGGTCGAGATCCATGAAGCATCAGGAGAACGTTTGGCACCGCTGGGTAGACAGAACAGCGTTGAGGAATCGAAGGCGATACCACCATTGGCTTTTACCCAGTGCTTCAATTGATATGTCAACTCAATATTCCTCGCTCCGCTTTCACCGCCTGTGGGCGTCATGATGACAAGCTCTCCTGCCGCGTTCTGCTCCAATCTCAGATGAGGATTCAAAGCGACCACTTCATCGAAAGACTCGGTCAATCGCAGCACCACCACGGGTGTCCCCAAGCAATCGCGGATGGGTTCGCGTTCGGTCGATGTTATGCTCATGCTCTTTCTCTCCTGTCAGTCCGACAGTCGCCGTTCGCTCCCGCCAGCGGAACGCCGCGTTTCTTTCGCGGAGCGAATGACTCGCATTTTATTCGTTACGAATAGGGCGCGTCCACATAAAATAGACCTGACCCCTTTTTATGGGTTTTGGATGGCGCCCAGGTCGTTTCGGCCGCCGGATGGTACGACGGTGCCGAAGATGTCGTAGTACACATGCCCGGTCCAGGATACGCCGCGACCACGGCCGGCAAGAGAACGATAGTCGTAGACAGCTTCGTTGGCGAACTGGGGATTTACTGAGATCGCTCGGTTGAAGGTGGCAGGATTGTCGGTCAGGATCGATGTGGCAACTTTGTAGTAGAGTAAATTAGCTTCCCAGAAATTGTTGGCACCGTCGTAGTCCGAAGCGGCGTAGGGCGCGCCGCCGTAGCCGAATGCGTGAACGACAGCATCGGAGACCAAGACGTTATTGAGAACGTGATTGTCTAAAGAATGAGTCAGTGCGACTTGGCCTTGATTCAAGTAATGCCAATTCGCCAAAAATGCAAAATGGCGATTGCCGACGCAGGTGTTGTTCTTGACCGTTGCGCCTGCGGACTGGTGAATCTGCACGCCGCTGCCACCATTGTAGTTGCACATGTTGCCTTCGATCAGTGTGCGACCTGGGTAGCGCGTCGCGCCGGCTATCCGCTGACGATGAGCCGCGTTCAGCGAGCCGACCTGGGTGTACTTGCTGTCGTCCAAGATGATCCCGTTGCCATCGGTAATGCCTATCGCACCCATGACGCCATTGTAATTGGCGTAGCTAAAGTTGTGGCCAAGATAGATGTTCCAATATCGTTGCTCGGCATCCGGCCAGCGAATCGGCTGGTAGATCGAAATACCGCTATGCTGAGCTGGATTCTGCGCGGCATTGTGGTGAGTCGCATTGCCAATGAGCCGCAAGGAATCTGAATGAGCAAAATTGATGCCACCACCGCGGCAGTTGGAGACCTCACAGTACAGGATGTCTATGTGGTGCGCGTCAAACCCCAGAATACCTGGCTCGTCATTTTGACTGTCTCCGAAGATCGTCAGATCTTGCAGTCGGATGTAGGATCCTTGGAAAACGATATGCCCGGTAATGTTCACCGTCCCAGGTGTGTCCGCCCGTATCGTGGTCCAAGTACTGTCGTTGCCTTGAATGGTGACGCCACCGAAGCGATGGATATTGATGCGGCCGTTGGTATGTCCCGGGTCATTCCGCAAAACATAGTCGCCTGGCAACACCGTCAGCACATCACCGGGATTCAAATTACCAAAAGCATGTGCCAAGGTTTTCCAAGCTGTCGCGCGGGTAAGACCCGTGTTTTGGTTCGACCCCTGGAGACCGACGAAGCGATCGACTGCCCCAGCAAAAGGGCCGGTCGCGATCAGCCATAGGCCTAAGCAGAATGCAGCAGACTGCATACCGAGTCGAGTAAACTTCTGTTGAATGAATTTCTGTGGATACATTTTTCGGGCAAGAAATGAGGGGCGGGAGTAGCGCAAATAGTGTCGAATACCGGTAACCTTTGAGGGAAGACAAGGTTTTCGGCTCTGTTTTCTATCACCTGGTCGATCTATTTGCAATTCCGCGTCAATCGGTTTCTCAGAGCATGTAGAGCATGCGATTTGGTTCCGGAGGAACGTCTCGAATGTGCGAGATCTCTTCAGCATTCCCAGCGTGAAGCGAAGACGTTGGCTTGGCCTGATGACGATATAGGGCCAACACTGAGCACGAAAATGCGACCACGCGCTTCGAGTTGCTCACGCGGTTCTGCAAACACGTTCAGCCTTTTTGGCTTTGGCGGCCGAGCCTTGGAGGGGACAGATTCAGGCAAAATATGGCCGGCGTCGCAGACTAGTTATGCTACGCGAGCCTGGCTGGCTGGTAATCCAAGGTCAGACATCAGTTCGCAACACAACTGTTCGAGGCAGCGATGGCTTTTGCCCCAGTCGTAAACTTGGCCCGGAATGTAGGTCTTGGCGTTGACCTGCGATCCTTCTCTATAACTTGCCAACGCGATGATGACTTTGCCTTTTAGGGCACAAAGTGACGATGGCAGTTCTGCTGTGAGCACACAACCACTATCGTGCTGCTCGACCGACAGCAGCGACTGACGATGTTTAGCTAGCGAGCAAAGAGCGCTGGCAATCGTGCGCCCAATACGCGTTGGTACCCATTCGTTGCGTTCTTTGCTGATGCGAATGCCCCATGATTCGTAAAGTGGCTGTAGAACACTGGCCAGTCGGTCTAGTGGGATGGGCGATGCCACGACTTTATCGAACAGCTTTAAGAAATCCTCACCTGTTGGACCGCTGGTTGCCTGGCTGGCGTGCCGCTGGATCAACTTGCGGATGAGTGGCCAACGGGCGATGCGGTCGTAGTTACATTCCATTTCCCAATTCGCCGGCAAGTCGATCATGTGCTCGGCTGTGAGCACCAGCACATCGTCATCGCGGCCGAGGTCGCTGCTGGTTTTACAATCGCTGTTGATATTGCCAGGGGCGATCGGACTGCCGCATTGATGGCAAAATTTTCCGACGGCCTTTTCACCACATTGCGAGCAAACCATAACCGACCTCCTTGTCGTCATTTCCTGCTTATATTCCATATCATCGACATAACTGCGCACTAAATCCACCTGCGACCATCGCGGTCGCTCCCGTATAGGCATATTTCATCTAGTACATTTCTAGGAATGGCGCTGCTTTAGGCCAGATCCCACCAGTCTCAAGAAGGCTTGTATTGTGCCCCACTTAATCACCTTCGAAACCGACAAGTTTGATCCTGCCAGCGAGCCAGAGAATCCCATCAATCCGATCGCCGGTGAGTCCGTGTTGAGATGGCTGCAGCAAGAGTTGGCGGGCCAGTACCAGCTATCGTCGCCCGAGCCTGAAGATTGGGGTTGGTATAGCACCATCGAAACCCCTGACGGGCTGCTGATGGTCGGGGCCAGCGCCGACACCGACCAAACTCAGCCGATCGAGTGGGCGATCCAGATTCACAAACATCGCGGCTTGCTCGACAAGCTGCTCGGCCGCAACCCTCATCGTTCCGACGACCCGCTGACAGTGGCGATTCAAGACGCTGTGAAAGCGATTTCGCAGCGGAGTGATTCATGCTTGGGTTAGCACGGGAGGCAGCCCTCCCCGACTGAGCTGACGCCAGTCGACCCTCCCACTGCTAC
>JADLDX010000291.1 GCA_020846515.1 Pirellulaceae bacterium | reverse complement strand
TGCCTGGCCGCTGGTGTTCTCGCTGCCAGACTGGTTCCGCGCGACCTGGATAGGCGTCTGCTGGGGGGCCATACTGATTGTCGGGCTGAGTGCCTGCTGGGTCCAACGCGCTGCCTGGCGTTGTGCTGATGGCCAGTGTGCCTGAAAAATACTGAGGTGCTTTCTGCTCGCGTTCAATTAGCTTTTGCTTTTCCTCTGCCAAGGCCTCAAAAAAAGTGGGCCACATGCGTGTATAGATCACGACATCTATGGCGCAGACCAGTAATACGAGATGCACCATCACGCTTAGCAGGAAAGCCACTTGGGCTGACCGTTCGACGACGCGACTGACGATTTGTCTAAGCACCATCGAGATCGCGGCCAAGATCATTGGGGTCACGATCGTATACAACCAGGGGTTATACAGCGGTCGCGGATCGTCCCATTTGAGAAAGCGAAAGGCGATCCATAAGATGGCCGCACCCAAACAACCGAGGGCAACATTGATCGGCCAGACTGCTTCGGTACTTGGGCGATCGCGTCCCAGGCCGATCATCTCGGACAACCGTCGATCGTCGCCGCTCATCAAGATTCTTCCTCGGCAATAGACAACGAATAGCCCGCCTTGCAGCGTTGGCAGATATCCATGGCCGTCACCGGCACTTGCAACTCCACGCTGCGATGCGCGCGAATCATCACGGCCAAGTTCAACGGATTGTCCGCGACCGCCTGCTGAATCGCCCGTTCCAGTCCATCCGCATCCAGTTTCGCCCCAGCGACTATGTACGAACCGGCTTTGTCGATGTTGATCACCAGTTCGTTTGGCTCGCTGACCATCGGCAGGGCGCTAGCGGCCGAGGGCAACGGGACATCCAACTCGCGTTCCGACTGATCCAAACGTGCTGCGACCAAAAAGAAAATTAGCAGCAGAAAAATAACGTCGATCAGCGGCGTCAGGTTGATAACCCAGAACGAATTACTGGATTTGAGTTTTACAGCCATAATGGATTGCCAGTGGGTCAAATAGTGCGTCAAACCTTCGTCGACAATACCTCAGGGCCAGGTCACATTACTTCGTCGAATGCTCAGCGGTTGCGAGTTTGCCGCGTCAGTGGTTGGCTTGTACCAGCACGCGGAGTCTCTCTCGCGCGACCCGACGAGCCATCATCGTGCGTCTGTTGAGGTGGCATAACGACTGGTCCATTGGATGGCAATGTCACCGCAGGAGAGGACACCGGAGGAGAGGGCACCACGGACGAATTGGGCCGACGTGGCACCAGGCCACTTAGTTCCAAGTCGTAGCGTGTCACGCCTTCGAATCGTTCCAGTCGAGGAATCAGAGCTTGAACGTGCTCCTGCACCAGATTCATCAGTTTGATAATGCGTCCTTCGAAGAAGTGCGAGAAGCCGGCGGCCGGTATCGCGATGCTCAGGCCTCCCAATGTATTGACGAAGGCGATCGAGATGCCTTGAGCCAACTGCTGGGTACGATTCATACCCATGCCCGGCTGGGTGGTCTCAAAAAAAGCCAGAATCATGCCCCAGACTGTGCCCAATAACCCCAACAAGGGCGCGATGGCCGCAGCGGCTGTCAACCAACGGACGGTTCCATACAACCTATCCGCTTCGCGCTGACAAGCATCTTGAACGGCTGACTCCATCTCGGGAATTGGTCGGCCAATCTTCTTGAGCATGTTCTCCAGCACTCTCGCTGTGACCGAAGGATATCGCAGGCTCATTTGATAGAGCTCTTGCGGCTCTACCGGATAGCGTTGTTCGGATGCTTCGACCAACCCGCGTCGCAGCTTGCGTGGCAAGATGCGTCCCATCCGCAGATTGATCAATCGCTCCAGCGATACGCTGAGCACTAGAATGCTGATAAGCACCAGGGGGATCATCAGCGGTCCGCCGTCGATCAGCAATTGCAAGAAGTTCATCTCGCGCGGCTGTTGGCTGGCGGCGACTGCGGATGCTTGATCGGCGCGACTGGCTGCGGCATCAGCGGCCAGTTTTTGCAGTTCGTCTGCCGCCCGCTGGCTGTTCTGGGCAGTCATGCCTGGAGTCTGTCCTGCCCCAACGTTGGGCGCCGAGGCATTTTGGCCTAGCGTCAGATTCGCCAGCCAGCAGGTGGCAATCAGGAAACAGACAGCCACCACTGGTTGGACACCGCGCCACGAAACGAAAGTTAATTGCATACGGCGAGTCTTCGCTCGAAGAAAGTGGTGACTGTTCAACGGGCTTTCGCCCGCCAATTGCCCTGTCCGCCCAAAAACCAAGCGATTGTATTTAGCGCAAACGCGATCGACACATCATTGTAGCGGCATCGCGCCTTGCCTGACATGAATACTACCGAAGTTTGTTCAATTCGTTTAAGCGCGCCTGGGCTTGTTTGGTCACTTCGTGAGTCGGGTGTTTGTCGATGACATATTGGTAGAAATCTTTGGCAAACGTGATGGCTTTGCTGCGGGAATCCCCCTTTAAATCTTGGATCAATACTTCGCTGCATCGGCCGGCTTCGAAGCCGCCGCGAGCCTGCCAGTTTTTGGTGGCCTCGTCAGACTTCTCCGCCCCATAGCCAAACATGACCCGCTGGAACTCCGGAATGGCCTTATCGAACTTGCGCTGCGCAAAGTAGAGCTCGCCCATCATAAATCGAGCGCGTGCGGCCACGTCGTCTCGGTATTTGGTGGCCACTTCCCCAAACAGTCGCATGGCCTCTTCAGCCTGATT
>JADLDX010000290.1 GCA_020846515.1 Pirellulaceae bacterium | reverse complement strand
TATACATTTTCTATCACTGAGAACGAAATGACCAGGTCATAAACTTGCGAGTTGCGGATCGTATCGACCAACACGTCATCGGACGATCGACCATCGATAAATGGATCCGTGATGGTGACGTCAAAACCCAACTGCTGGAGCGACGGTCCGATAGGATCTTCGTAACCACCGATTAGTATGATCCGATCACCTGTCTTGGCTAACCGTCGCGCCTGTTCAAAAATGAATGCGTTCTGAAAGACAGCTTGTGGAAACTTGCGCGACATGATGTCTGGGCATAAGGCCGTCAGATCTTCGATGACCGGGCGCAGCCTCTGACGGTCACGCGCCGACAATACTCGATTGGGAGTCATGTCCAGTGCTGGCAGATACCGCATCGATTCGACCGCTTGATCGAAACCCTCCGCGAACTTTGATGCGTTCCAGGCTTCATAGTAAGGTTCTAGCGGTGTCAACCCTTGTCGCATGATGTTCCGTAGGGAACTCTGACCGATGACGATCGAAGGAATGGTGCTGACGACATGTCGAAACATGGTCGAGGGCGTAATCGCCAAGGGGCGTCGTGCCGTTAGGGCCAGATCAATGACGCTCGAAATCCCTGGTCCACGCTGGTCGTCATAAAAGAAGCAGTTGATCGCATTGCCGGCAAGCCATGTCAGCAACTCTTCTTGAGAAAGATAGTTGGAGCTGGTCACCACGTTGATGCCAGGCTTGGCCAGGGCCACGCATTCAGCGATCAGTTGTCGCGCCACCGACCCGTCTGTGTCGCAGTAGTCTGAATAGGGAACATGTAGGCGCACGGTTGCCTGTTCGAACTCTTCGTTTGCTTGCTTGATGACGCGCTGAAATCCTTTGCCACCCAAGCCGAATCCGAATGATCCAATGACGACCCCAGGATCGAAGTCGGGTGTAGCGCGATCTGAAATGCAGCGTCCGAGCACAAAGTCTCGTTCGCCCGCCACGTGGGTCGGGTCGCAATATATGTTGGCATCGATCCACTCAAAGGGTGCGGGTACATCATGCACGACCGACGCCAGACGCGTATGCGGAGCATGACGATGAATCGCATACAGCACATCATCGTTGAGCCATGGCATGGTAACCGGGTGCCAGTTGAACACGATACTGCTCGGCTGGATCGACTTGACGCAAGCCAGAAAGTCTTCCGCGTTTGTCTGATCAGAAAACTCGCGGTAGCAGTAGGCAAGCTGCTTGGATGAACTGATCGCATTCCAAATGGTCTTACCGAACTCATACACACCACAGCGACGTGGGCTGTTGTTGACAAACAGGACAGTTTCCATGGCCGATACTCAATTCGATAAGTTGGACTTAAGTGGCGATTAAGCAGATTTCTTCAATGAAACTCTGCAGCTTTGTTCTATCAAGCAGTGCATCTGGTTCGAAATGCGGCTCCAGGCTCGTACTTCGCGAATCTGCGCTGAAGTATGCAGGACCCTCGAGAACTCTACGTCCGGCGCTCCACAGCGGATGCGAGCGATCAAGCCGCGTAGACCTTCCGCCATCGCTGCAGGTGTCGAGCCCGGTAAGGTCAAGGCAGCCCCATTGATGTCATCAAAAATGGAGTGTGGCGTGACCGCAATCAAGCGACCGCTGGCAATTCCCATTCTCGCAGAAGCGCTCGACGGCTCAGTCGTCGCCTGATAGGGAAAAACGATCATGTCCGCTTGGGAAAGATGTTTCAAACTCTGTGCATCTTCCAGATAGTCCGTGATCATTTCAACACGGTCACTCAGGCCCGCAGCTTGGACGGTAGAGCGTATCGATTCAATAAGCTGTGCCGAGCACTCATGCGGATACTCGGCATTAACCATCCGCAGTCGCACGTGCGGGTCTTCTTTGGATAAGAGTACAAACGCGTCCACGATTTCCTTCAGTCCTTTGTGAGGCAGGAAGAAACCGTAAGTCGCCAAGGTCACGCAGTCCGAAGTACGTTCGGGCTTGGCCAAAGCCAGTCCTTCGCCAGGAATGCCGTGCGGCAACGGCGATACGTTGTGAACCACTCCCAGCTTTTTCAAGCGGCCCGCGTCGGCGTGGGTATGCACGAAGATACGTTCGCAGTGCATCAAGGCATCTTGGATTTCAGCGAGCGTCTTGGGCAAAATCGCTGGAGGTGGATCCGAGGTGGAGTGCAACATGATGAAGACGCGCACACCCTTGGCCACTTGACGCATGATAAACTTGCGGAGGGCAGGGAAATTATAGAATCCGTAGTGGCATTGAATGAGCACGGCATCCAAGCGGCTTTGATCGACCAGCTCGGATAACTCGCTCAAATCATCCGCCTCACCACTTGTCCAGCAACCAAAAACTTTGGTTGATTCACGTCCGGAACCGGTGACTGCTGTGCAGCCACGTTCTGCGAATATCGCAACGGGTGGGGTTGGAGCATAGTCAATCAGATACTTGCTGTAACAGGCTACACCGCAGCGCTTGGCCCATGGGGTAACCCAACCGATACGTGGCTGTGTTCGGCCGCCAGCTGTCAGAGAGACGATCGCCTCGTTATGCGCCAAGCTTTCAGCAATGTGGGGCAATTCCGCGCTGTCGACTTTGTTTTCGAGCACAATGCCCGCGATCGTATTTAGTAGCGACTGGTAGCCTTGACCGGCGGCGGCTGTGGCCGGTTTGCTCGGTACGGTTGATTTGACGAGGGTTGAACGGCCAGTCTTGGATGGTGCAAAGCGTGATTCAAAGGCATCCAAGGCGGTTTTGGCAGACGCTTGCCAGGTAAACTTCTTATAGTGCTGCATTCCATGTTGGATCAGCGATTGACGGAAGTTCTCGTTGGTCAGGACTTCGTGGATTTTCTGCGAAATAGCCTGCGTGTCTTGCGGATCAAATTGTGCGTCGGCCCGACCAATGACCTCAGGCACACTGGTGCAGTTGGAGCCGACCACCGGGGCACCACAGGCCATCGCTTCCAAGACAGGCAGGCCGAATCCTTCGCGCAAGGTGGGAAACACAAACAAATGCGTGGCGTTGTACAACAGCAGCAATTGTTCTTCAGTAACGCGACCAGTGAAGATCAGGTTCTGGGCAGGCAGACCCTCTTCGGCCGCCAATCGCTTTAGCTCTGCGTAAATTCCATCCCAACCATTGCCCACGATCACCAATTGATACTGATCGCGGATCTCACTGGGCAGTCGAGCAAAAGCTTTGATCAAGCCAGACTGGTTTTTGCGTGCATCAAAGCTGCCGGTGAAAAGCAAGAAAGGCCGGTCGATGCCGAAGGCAGCCCGAAGTTGTTCCAGGTTCTGTGCCGTCACTGGAAACTTAACGAACTCATTCGACACGCCCGAGGAGATATTAACTACCTGATCCCCAGGCAGGTGCAGCAAATCGACCGCTTCGTCGCGCGTGTATTGCGAGATAGCCAACAGTAATCTGGCCTGCTTGGCCTCTTCAATTTTGTGATAGTAGTATTCGGAGAGTCGTTTGTCGGTCAGGTACATCTCGGGTTTGACGAATGGAATCAAGTCATACCAGGTGATGGCGGTCTTTTGAGCCATCTCCGGTTCGCCAATGCTGACCACCACATCTTCCGCCCAACCTTCTACGAAGCTGGCTACATGCACAATGTCTGGCTTGAGGTTGCGCAAGAAATCCAGACGCAACTTTTCGCCGATCAGTCGTCGCCCACGATTGGCTGGCTCGTAGCCAGTAACCGTCCCAGGAACGGAGAAGGAAACGATATTCTCTGGTGCGATATGCTTGGCGAGTTCAACGCGAATATCCAGTTCCGCTTGCGGTAGTAGTCGGCTGAGCACGACGTGTAGTTGATGGGAACCAATCGAATCGGCCATCGCCTTCAATAGGTCCATCGAGTACCGACCAATACCGCCTAAGCGGCTCCCCGATTGACAGGCTTGCAAATCAACTACGATCTTCATCAGTACTACTTTCTAGCGGCAAAGGCCTGATAACAGAAAAAGCGGCCCTCAATTTTTTCTCAGCGTAGCTGCACGCGGGCGACGGCAACTTGGCTATTGGTGGAACTCGTTCAACTGAGTAACACACACACCGATCAAATCAGCAATTTGAGTAACCAGTCACGCAGGCCAGCTAGGCGGCTTTGCGTTGACGAGCAATGGCGGATTGCAGATCTGCGTGAATTTTCAGTCCACGCACCGAGGCTGGCTTGACGCTAGGCAACGGCTTTTCGTGCTTGGGCCAGGCCGAGCGACGAGCCAGGCGAAATTGGCGTTCGGCCACGCGAAAAAATTTCTTCCAGGCCAGTCGATCGAACCAAGCGCGAAGTCGGAAGTTTTTGCCGCCATCGCTGATGCGAGTGACAGCCCGCGATCTTTCGCGAAAGGGCGCAGTCAATTTCCAAGAGAAGGTCGCTTTCATCTTGGCGACGCGCAGTTCGTAGACCTGCGCCGTCGTCACGGCGGCAACCAATTGCCGTTCCAGATCAGCTATCCTGGACTTGGCATCCGCCAGAGTTGAGGGTGTGTTTTCCATAACAGCTTTGCAAATTCCATTTGCTGCGAGTATTCGCGCCCGTGCCGGCGTCCTGCTGGCACGCTCCAAAACTGCCGAGGATAGTACGAATTTTCAACATGGCGTGTCAAGCCTGACTCTTCCAGGTCCTCCGGGTTGCAACAATCCATAATTCTTGGCATATTGCCCCAACTGACTGTCAATCAGGCCGCGAATCTCATGCTTGTTTTTTAGTTTTGATGGATCGACCCATGACACCACTCTGCTTTTCCAGATACGTGCATACCCTGAGGATGGCCTATCGCGTTCGCCCGGTTCCCAACTTAGACCAGACGCTGATCCCGTATTCTGCTATCGAAGGCAAATCACAGTTGGACGCAACTCGGGCCCTGCTGCCTGGCATTGCCAAACGACTGAACCTGCTGCGCAAGGGTTTGGCCGATGCCCTGCTTCCGGATCCCCAAGTTCGAACCGTCGAGCTCTTGGGGCGGCCGGTTTACTGGCCAATCGTCAATCAGCAAGGACTCGAATGGTATGGGGCCTCGCCGCTGGCTGCCTGCGATTTCTTGCAAGAAACCGAACTAGGTTTGCATGAAAACGCGCAAGTTATCTATGACTTTGGTGGCCATCATGGAGTTTGGGCTCAGTATTACTCGATGATCGTCGGGCCGACCCGCCGAGTCTACTCGTATGAGCCCTCGATCGTGAACATCGAAGTCTCGGCTTTGCTACTGCTGCTCAACAGCGCTTCCAACGTCGTGAACTTTGCCATGGCCATCGGTGCCGGCGGCAATCCTCTCGAACATCGCGCGAGCATGTTGGTCGATTTCGTAGACCCCAATTCATTGGAAATCGTCGACTTCCGCAATACGACTTGGGACTACGCAGACTTTCTGAAAATGGATATCGAAGGCTATGAGTACGATCTGATTACCGCCAATCCGCACGTTTTCGACCTGGCTCGACACATGCATATCGAAGTCCACATTCCTCACCTGGAACGTCGTGGCCTGGATTATCGAAAGATCATCAACCTGATTCCATTCGATAAGTTTGAGGTCTACAACCATGATCGCAACCATCCCGTCGGGCGCGAAACGCCGCTGGAAGGTTTCTGTGGCTTGTTGCTCAAACGAAAGCAGAACTAACCCTCCCTTCGGGCCCTTCGGGAGGGTCAAAAAAACAGGCGCTACTGCAGCCTGTTTTTTCGGGGAGGGTGCGTGCGCCGCACAGACGAGTCTGCAGCGAAGTGCTTGACGAGTCGCAGAGCGATTCGTCCACAGCTTTTCAGTCGTTATCAGCCCGGGAGGCCGACGCTCCTGCGTAGGCAAGCCGCAAATCGCAACTGATTGGCCATGGCAAGTGTCCTTGGCCATGGCACCTTCGGCCTGCGTTGGGCGAGCGTCACTAGCATGGGAAGTCGGACGGTTCGGAAACGTGTCTCCGCAGGAGCGTCGACCTCCCGGCAATGGGCAGTTCCCGCTGCTACGCAGCGGGAGGGTTAGCTTGCAGTACTAAGCTGCTTTGCGAACAGCAGCCGATTGGCCGTAGACAATCTCGAGTTCGGGCAGTGGGAAAATCAAATTGCCACCCGAGGCCAAATAAGCCTGCTCGCGTTTGAGGATGTTTTCTCGGAAGTGCCAGGGCAACACGATCATGTAATCGGGATGACCAGCCTTGATGTCTGCTTCCGATGCAATCGGAATGTAATTGTGTGGCGTGAATGCGCCAAACTTTTCTTCATTGACCTCGGCGATGCCACGGAGGTGGTCCGTGGTGAATTCACAGAACTGAAGAACTACATTACCTTTGGTGGAAGCACCATAGCCGCAGACGTCTTTACCGGATCGGCGCAGATTGGTCACCAGTTGCTTGAGAGCATCACGGTGCTTGAACACGCGGTAGCGGAACTTTTCGTAGACCCACAGATCGTTGTAGCCGTCTTGCTCTTCCTGATCCAACAAGGCTTGAACACGCGCTTCGTCGGCCTGATGCTTTGATGACTTTTTGGCTACCGTCACACAGAAGCTGCCGCCGTTAACGTCATTGAGTTCCACATCCAGGATCTTCAGCCCAACGCGCTCCGTCATCCACTGAATCTGCTTGAGAGCATAATAGCTGACATGCTCGTGGCACACGGTGTCATACGCGTTGCGTTCGACCATCAGCGGCAGGTAACTTTGTTCGAACACCCAAATGCCTTCATCATCCAAGCACTCATGTACTTGTCGCATAAAGTCGGTTGGATCTTCCAAGTCATAGAACATGGCGATCGAGGTCACGATTTTGGCCTTGTTCTGGCCAAATCGATCTTGGAAAGCTGCCGCATTGAAGAAGTCGGGAATCAGCGCCACATAGGGCGGATAATATTGTTTGAACTTGATGCCGGAGGGATCCATGCCGATCAGTTGAAAACCATGATCGCCATAAGAGCTCAGTGTCGTACCGTCGTTGGCACCGATGTCCAGCACGATATCGCCGGGCTTCAGCTCGACTCGCTGACGAGCCAGGCGGACGCGATTCTGCAGGTGCTTGACCATCGAGGCGTTTAGACCGGAGCGATAACCATAGTTATCGCCGTACATCTGATCTGCCGGAAAAGAATGACGTAGTTGAACCAGGCCGCAATCACTGGTGCACTTAACCAGTTCCAAGGGACCGATCGGCACAGGTTGATGCTTCGATTTAGGAAACACGCCTGTCAGTGCCTGGTCGCCAAGATTTAGTATCTCAGCGAACTCGGTACCTCCACAAATACGGCAATTATCAATTCTGTTGTGCATGGTACCACTCCCTTGGCACGAGTCACCTGAACCAGATCCTAAATGGCTCGCAGACGCCCAAATCCCGGCTGCGAGTGGGCTAACATTAGGAGCACCCGCCGTTGCGTGTCAACGTCGAATTGGCAATTAACTGTGGCGCTATTACGTCATGTAATTGAGTCATGCCATTCCTTCATACGTGGAGTCTGTTGGAGACCGTTTTTCTTTCCTGTTGTCCTTTGCGGTCTCAGTTGGTCCGATTTGTGCGTGCAATGATCTTGACTGTTTGGTAACGACTATCGTACCATTCGCCCCCGATAGTTAGTCGCCTGCCATTCGCTGGGGAAGTACACAAGTGAACGTCGTTCCATCACGCCTGCTGGTTGATTGCTCGCACGCCGTTCGATCCGGCCATCGGGCTGGCGTCCAGCGCGTCGTCTGGAACCTTGTTCGCCAAGCCAGCCAACATCAGGCCAACCAACATCAGGCCAACGAGAATCAGGCTAGCCAGCAGCCCGCGAATTACCACTCGCAATCTACGCTGGTTCAAGACGGCCGGTTCTGGCCTTATGACCCCCAGCAACCGCTCAAGAGTTCGCAGATGCGCGGCAGTGTGTTGTCGATGCTGCCGGGATGGTATCGATCCATGGCCGAGAAGATTTGCGGCCGACTGAAAAATCGCCAGTTGCGAAAATGGTTGTTGCCCGACGACGGTCGGTTGGGCATGTTTCGATTATGGTTGCTATGGCAGGAACGTCGGGAACGCCAGGCCCGCGCGAAAGCAACGCCATGGCAGGAGCCTGGTGCCGGTGACGTGCTGCTGTTGCCCGATGCCTATTGGTGTCGTATGCAGGTTTGGCCGGCGGTCGCAGCCGCTCGCCAACGAGGCGCTTTAGTGGCCACAGTCATTTATGACCTGATCCCCATAACACATCCGCACTTCATGCAAGCTGGCAGTGACCTTTCGTTCATCGAGTACTTTCGCGCTGCGGTAGACAACTCCGATCTCTTGATCGCCATCTCTCGCACTGTGCGCGACGATTGCTATCGCGAGATCAAGCAGCGGTGGCCAGAGAAGCTCGACAGAACGCAGCTCACACACTTCCAACTCGGCGCCGACTTGCCCAGCGGAACTGGACAGGTCAGTGCCGAAGTTCAACAACTGTTTTCACCCGAACAATCGCAGACACCGTATATCATGGTGTCGACGTTTGACCCTCGAAAAAATCATCGTTATCTACTCGACAGTTTTGAGCAGATCTGGCAACAGCATCCACAAGCTCGCTTGTGCCTGATTGGCGGTCGCGGCTGGATGTCGGCTGAGTTGTTGCAACGTATTGAGCAGCACCCTCGCTATCAGCAACAACTTTTCAAGTTTCACTCGATGGCGGATGCTGATTTGAGATACTGCTACCAGCATGCGCGGGGTGTGATTTGCCCATCGTTTGTGGAAGGCTTTGGATTGCCCATCGTCGAGGCGCTAGCCTTTGGACGTCGCGCTTTTCTCAGCGATACACCGATTCATCGCGAAGTTGGCCGGCAGGCATGTGAGTACTTTGATTTAACGGATCCCCAAGGCCTGACAAAACTATTGGTCCAATGGGAAGCTCATTTAGCGGCCGGTGGTCAGTTAGAACAACATGTCCGGCGTCCACTATCGTGGCGTGAGAGTGCTGAACAAATTTTTGGGCAGTGCGCCCAGTTAGGGCAACTCAGATCGCCCGACGGAGCCGATGAATGGAATGAGGGTCAGCGCCCGGATCCTCTTGCCAAAGTGGCCTAGATTGTGATCGTTTGTGTGGGAAGGAAGCCATGCTGCAAGTAGCGGGCAAGAAAGTTGCTGTCATCACGGGTATTACCGGTCAAGCTGGGTCGTATCTGGCTGATCTTTTGCTCAGTAAAAGCTACGAGGTGCATGGTGTCCTGCGTCGTGTCGGCCATTTGGGACAAGCAGCCCATTTAGCCTCGCGCGTCACGTGGCATACTCTATGCATGGAAGACTACGATCAGGTTCGCCAGTTGATTGAGCGCGTCCAGCCTGACGAGTACTACAACCTGGCGGCTGTCAGTTTTGTGCCGCGTAGTATCGAGCATCCATTAGAAACCATGTCTGTAACTGGCATGGCCGTGGTTTACGCGCTTGAAGCGATTCGCCAACTGCATCTGCCGGTGCGATTCTTTCAAGCTGGTAGTAGCGAAATGTTTGGCAAAGTCTGTACTGCTCCGCAAAATGAAGACACATCTTTTCGGCCTCAGAATCCTTACGCTACTGCGAAAGTATTGGCACACAACTCTGTGCAAAACTTTCGCAATCATTATGGCGTCTTTGCTTGCAACGGCATTCTTTATAACCACGAGTCGCCGCGTCGTGGTCCAGAGTTTGTGACTCGTAAGATCACCTCCTCGGTTGCCAGAATTGCCTGCGGTTTGCAATCGCAGTTGGTACTCGGCAATTTAGATGTGCAGCGCGACTGGGGATATGCGGCTGATTTCGCAGAAGCCCTCTGGCGCATGTTGCAGCAACCCGAACCGGATGACTATGTTATTGGCACTGGTAAGCTGACGACGCTCAGGCAGTTGATCGAGATTGCCTTTGATGCCGTGGGGCTGACCGGGCAAGACAAAGTGGTCGTGGATCCAAAGTTCGTGCGGCCGCCAGAGCAGGTTTGCCGAGTGGCGGACATTTCGCGAGCTCGGGCGAAGATGAATTGGAATCCGACGACGCCGCTTGAACAGTGGTTTCGCGAGATGATCCAACACGACCTGAGGTTAGCGCAAGCCGAACTGGCCGGACGCCAAGCCGCCTGAGGTTGGTTTTTTCGTTTAACAGTCAGCCGCAGGCGTACTTGTACCTTTCTCGTTTTAACAGTCAGCCGCAGGCGTACTCGTAGCTGATCTCGTAGCTGGTAGTATAGCAGTCAGCCGCAGGTATACTTTTCCTGTCCGCGAGTACGCCGGTGACTGACAGTTAAACGACTTATTCAACCGTAGTGTGTCTACCATGGCCAATGAATCATACCGCTTGCCTGCTGGCCCGCCTGGAAAGTGGCGGCCGACGTTGCAATTGATTCGCAATCCGCGCGCCGCTCTGGAGGGTTGGGCCAAGACCTACGGTGATCCATTCTTGCTCAATGCGCTGAATGGGCCGGTGGTCGTCACGGGTCGCGAGGATCTGATTCGGACCATTCATGGACAAGATCCAAGCATCTATGCGCCATTTGCCACCGCGACGGTTGCTCCGCTGCTGGGCAGTGGGTCGATGTTGATTTTAGAGGGCGAGCAGCATCGTCGCGAGCGACGACTCATGATGCCCATGTTCCATGGGGATCGGATGAAGGCCTATGGCCAGAGCATGCAACAGTGTGCCTTGGAGCATTTCGAACGTCATCAAGCCCGAGGGCCCTTTCCAACTTTGGCGCTGATGGTCGACATTTCGCTGGACGTGATCGTCCGCACCATCTTTGGTGGTAACGATCCTGTGCTGGCAAGACGATTGATGGAAGCCAGCAGCCAAGTCGTAGCCAGCAGTCATCCGCTGCTGTTTTTCTCACGCAAGACCCATATCTCTTTTTTGGGTCTCAGTCCGTGGGATCGCTGGAACCGGGCCAAGCGGCAGTTGTTTAGTCTCTTGGACGAAGCGATTGAGCAGCGGCGTCAGTCCACCAAGGAGACTGACGACATACTGGCTCTGCTGTGCTCAGCGAAGTACGAGGATGGTACACCAATCACGCGCGATCACATCTATGCTGAATTGATGACGTTCTTGTTTGCCGGTCATGAGACAACTGCTCTTTCCTTGACATGGGCTATTTACCATCTGCATAAGCATACGGATAAGCTTACCCGTCTACGAAACGAGCTAGATTCTCTGGTGGATAATTCGGCTGCGAGTTTAGCAGCGGCACCGTATTTGAAAGCGACCGTTCAGGAGACGCTGCGCATTCATCCGATCGTGACCGAAACGCTGCGCAAGCTCAAATCACCGTTGCAGTTGGGTGACTATTTGTTACCGGCTGGTATAGCGGTTGCACCAGCCACCGTGTTGGCCCATCACAACGCGACGACGTATCCCGAGCCGGAGTTGTTTCGCCCAGAGCGCTTCATCGATCGCACCTATTCGCCCTTTGAGTACATGCCCTTTGGCGGCGGCCATCGGCGATGCATTGGTGCCGCGTTTGCATCCTATGAGATGGCGATTGTGCTGGGGACGATTCTAAAGCGGTACGAGCTAGAATTGGTTGACTCGCAACCGGTCGTTCCCAAGCGACGCAATGTCACCATTGGCCCATCCACCGGCGTCCCCATCCGCCTGATCGGCACTCGGTAAACGAGTTGGCCACTCGCCATGCCGCCTGTCTTGCCAAGCTGCCGCTAGGCGTGGCGCCGCGAATTGAAATCCGTACTTTCGGGCCTCTAAGAAAGTTGTTTCCCTGGGGGGAGTCAGGAACACAGAAACGTTTTCCAACCCCCTTCACGTACCGATAAAAGTGGACTATCATTTCTGCTAGTCGTTGACAGGAGCGGCCGCGATCAATCGCTGGCCCGCACCAGACCGGTCATGACCAGCCCTTGTAGCTCAGTCGGTAGAGCAGCTGACTCTTAATCAGCGGGTCGTAGGTTCGAGCCCTACCGGGGGCATTTCTATCAAAATCCCTGAGAATTTTGCACCATCAGGTGCCACTTCCGCAGGGATTTTTTCGTTGCTGATTGCGTCAGATTCCGCAGAATTTGCACGGATGTTACCACCGGCGTTACCACCAGTTACCACGGGGGTTGGTTGCTCGGTCGTTGCCCGTTCCCAATGGGCATCGGTAGTTTGCAGATAATGCCGCTCGGCAACGCGGCTGGAATGTCCGAGCCATTGGTTAATCACATGGTCAGGGAATCGCTCTTGCAAGTCGGTCCGACAAGATGCACGCAAGTTAACGAACGTCTTGGGCCAAGGCACAATTCC
>JADLDX010000289.1 GCA_020846515.1 Pirellulaceae bacterium | reverse complement strand
CGGCGCACGCACCCTCCCCGAAAATCTACGCTGAAGGCGTGATTTTCGACCCTCCCTAAGCTGCGCTTGGGAGGGTTAGTTCTAGCGGTACAGGACGGTGGCGTACCAGCCGTTGGCGCCTTTGACGACGCCGATGCCTGTTGGCGTGCGCTTGCCCCAATAGCAACAAGCGCGAATGGCATCGTCAGCCGAGCGGGTTGAGAAACCCACACCTTCGTAACCGCCGGACCCTAACGATCCACCTACGTGACGCATGCGACCTTCCGAAGCTTGTTGCTGCGCTTTCTGACGTGCGATGCAATGATCACACGCATCGGCCGATGTCGCGCTAACACTGAAGAAAATAGCCGCCAACGCCATACATGCCGAAGCTGCTAAACGTGTTCGAAGCATAAGACTCACTCCCTTATTGCAGAAACTCGAACATCGATTCCTTTCATTTATTGCAGACGCGCATCATCCTTGCGCACCTGTGGTTTTTGATCGCGTGGCAATCTTGCGATCACGGCGTCCAGTTTTCGGACTTCGCCCGCATCCGTCAACCGCACAGAGGGCTCGCCAGCGCTTAGAAGCGACTTTAAGTCGTGCTGGAGCAACGAAATAGAAATTTCAGTTTTTCAGGCCGCCGGTTGCGTTTTACCACGTGGTTAACGCGAAACTGAGAAGCGCAAACGCAAAATTGGGCATCCACAATCGATCCGGACCGGTCAATTCAGTCGGCCTCTATGGCGACGACTTGGCCAGGGTCGTCGCCAGAGAAATACTTCCGTGGACACGTTGGGTTGTGCCAGTTGATGTGCGTGGATTACTTGGGAAGCAGGGCCATCACGCTTTGGCTAGGACGCGCGATAACGTGGGCAGCGATCAGTTTTCCGAGCCCTTCGACCTTGGGACGAGCGGCATCGATTGCGGCGCGAACAGCAGCCACATCTCCTCGCACAACCACCGTCACGTAGCCACCGCCCAGTTTTTCTTTGGCCACCACGTCGACTTGAGCCGCTTTGCAGGCGGTGTCAATGGCTTCGAAAACGGCAGTGAAACCTTGTGTTTCGATGAAACCTAACGCTTGAATCGGTTCGTTGCTCACAGTGGTAGACTCGCTGGTTACAGGATTGGTAAATGGGTTCGGTGTCAGCTCTTTGACCACCGCTTGTTGAATCAACGGATTAAATTCCACGGCGCTAGAAATGGCTCGACTACTGGCAACCGTGGGTCGCGGAATCACCACGCGTTGGGGTTTGCCTTGCATCGACTGGGCCACTTCGTAACCAGCATCGATGGCCGCGCGCACAGAGTCGACGGGGCCAAAGATCTTTAATACGGTGCCCAACATGTCGTTCAATTCGACTTGCCAGACCGACACTCCAGCCGCCTTTTCCATGGCATCCAACGCCACCATCGCGGGCGTCCATCCGGCTGTCTCTAAAATGCCAAGTGCTACTGAGGGGGACATGGGAACCTTAAATGGTAGTTGTCGACAGTGCTCGAGCCTGACGGCCAGGCCGTCGGGTACAGCGATAGTTTAGTTAATCAAGCGAAGCCGTGTAGTGTGGGAAAAATAGTTTCTGTGCGTAAATTTGCTGAGGTGTGACAGTTTTTCCGGATATGCACGAGAGTCAAAACGACTCACCCATGGATTGGAGCCACCTGCCCCGTAGCGGTACTGGTGGCTGTTTCTTCCGCGATGCTCTGCGCGGTGTTCATTTGCGATGAATATCTTTGACCCGAATTATTTTGCCGCACCTGCTCAGCCCGATCCCGCGCCGCGCCGGCCATCCGAGACCACTTGTCATCATTGGTAGCCAGGAAAAAACGCTGCTCGGCTTTCGTGGTCGCACGGCGTTCCAAAAGCTAGCAAAACCTTTTCTTTTCGATCGTACTCTGGTTGGGGCTGCGCCTAACTTGACGACGGCGCGCAGGCAGAATAGGTTTTGGGTCGATGCGACCCGCGGGCTGTCCGCGCGCTATACACGAGGGTCTTTTTACAAGGGTCTAGCTGCCACAATGCGTCGAGCCAAAATTACCATCGTTGGAGCCGGAAACGTCGGAGCCACATGCGCCCATTGGTGCGCAGCAGCTGAATTAGGTGACGTGGTCCTGCTGGATATCCCGCAGATGGAAGACATGCCCAAGGGCAAGGCACTTGACTTGATGCAAGCGTCCCCGATTATGGGATTCGATAGCCGAGTGATCGGGACCAACAGCTATGCCGATTCGGCCGGTAGCGATGTGGTGGTGGTCACCGCCGGTATCGCGCGTAAGCCAGGCATGAGCCGCGATGATTTGTTGAGTACCAATGCTAAGATTGTCACGAGCGTGGCTCAGCAAATTAAAGCGACTTCGCCAGAGGCCGTGGTGATCGTGGTTAGCAATCCATTGGATGCCATGGTGCAGCAAGTCTGGAAGACCACCGGATTTCCGGCTCAACGCGTAATCGGCCAAGCCGGAGTGTTAGATACGGCTCGCTATCGTACATTCTTAGCCATGGAGTTGGGCGTCAGCGTCGAAGACATTTCGGCGTTGTTGATGGGCGGTCACGGTGACACGATGGTTCCAATTCCAAGCTGCACTTGCGTCGGTGGCATTCCAGTTACGCAACTGATCGCGCCAGCCAGATTGGAAGAGATCGTTACCCGTACGCGCAATGGCGGCGCCGAAATCGTCGCTTTGCTCAAGACCGGTAGCGCTTACTACGCACCTGCTGCTGCGACCGCCCAAATGGTCGAGGCTGTTGTGCGTGACAAGAAGCGTCTGATTCCTTGCGCGGCCTACTGCGACAAAGAATATGGCGTCGGTGGGTACTACGTAGGTGTACCTGTGATCCTCGGCACCGCTGGAGTAGAAAAGATTGTCGAACTCAAGTTGAATGAGAGCGAGACGCAAGCATTCAAGAACAGCGTCGATGCTGTCAAAGGTCTAGTCGCCTCGATGGAAAAGCTACTGCAAGCCTGAAAAGCGACCGGTACTTACTGAGTCGAGACGACGCTTGCATAGCCTTATCGCTTGCCCTATTTAGCCTGAAAGCCATCGGCCACTGTTCCAGGTCTGTGCGATCTAGCTTGGAAAACTGGGTCGCACCTGCCAAGCTGGACGCTTGCCCAAATACCCGGCTGCCGAGTGTTTGCGCAAAGCCATAAAGCGCTGTTGACTTTCCCTAGCCATTCGTCGTAAAAACCTATCGAGGTTCGTCTACTCCGATTCGCGAACGTGATGGCCCAGTCATCTGCGTCGCTCGATTT